>NZ_JAVRHI010000383.1:0-46254 GCF_034105845.1 Streptomyces sp. CRN 30
CCCCCCCCCCCCCCCCCCCCGTCCGGAGAAGGAGAGGCGCACATGGTCAGGGCAGCCGTGTTCGACGTCGACGGCACGCTCGTCGACACCAACCACCTGCATGTGACGACCTGGTGGGAGGCGTTCCGCCAGGCCGGCCACCAGGTGCCGATGCACGCCGTGCACCGGTCGATCGGCCTCGCCGGCCACGATCTGATCGCCCACCTGCTGGGCGACGACCGGGACCCGGGGCAGGACGACGGGCTCGACGCCGCCCACAAGGCCCTGTACGGCACGTACTTCGACCGGCTGCCTCCCCTGTCGGGCGCCGCCGCGCTGCTGCGGCGCCTCGACCGCGACGGCTGGACCGTGGTGCTCGCCACCTCGGCCGGCGGACCGGAGCTGGCCGCGCTGCGCCGCGCGATCGACGCCGACGACGCCATCGCGGCCACCGCCTCCGCCGACGACGTGAGCGCGGGCAAGCCGGCGCCCGAACCGGTCGAGCGCGCCCTGGACACGGTCGGGGCCGCAGCCGAGCACGCGGTCCTCGTCGGTGACACGGTGTGGGACATGCGGGCGGGCAGCCGGGCCGGAGTGCGCTGCGTGGGGCTGCTGTGCGGCGGCATCCCGCGCGCCGACCTGGAGGAGGCGGGCGCCCGGGCGGTCTACCGGGACCCGGCGCAGCTGCTGGCGTCGCTGGCGGAGAGCCCGCTGGCCGGGGTCGTCTGACGGCCGCTCCTGCCCCTGCCCCGGGGGCGGCCCTCCCACCGGGCCCCGGCAGTGGCGTTTCCCACACCGGCGGCCGTGTGACCTGCCGCACCGTGGGACACCCGCTCCGCATGAGCACCTCCCTGCCCCAGTTCCTGCGCACCGAGACCCAGGCCCTGACCTCCGCCGCGCGCAATGCGCTGCGCGGCACCGGCCGGGAACGCGATCTCGTCGTGCAGTCGCTGAAGGCGGCCGCCGCCGCGCTGATCGCCTGGGTCATCGCGCACGAGGTGCTCCACGACCCGATGGCGCTGATGGCGCCGTGGGTGGCGGTCGTCCTGGTGCAGGCGACCGTCTACAGCTCGCTGCGGCAGGGTGCCCAGCAGTTCGCGGCGATCTGCGTGGGCGCGCTGATCGCCGCGGCCTCGCAGGCGCTCACCGGCGGGAACGTCGTGGGCGCCCTCGCCGTGTGCATGCCCGTGCTGATGCTCCTGAGCAACTGGCACCGCTTCGGCGACCAGGGCGTCTACGCCGCCACGACGGCGCTGTTCACGCTGACCATGGACCCGGTCACGCTGTCGGCGGTCGGTCACCGGCTGGGGCAGGCGGCGCTCGGCGCGGTGATCGGCATCGGGGTCAACGCGCTCGTCTTCCCCCCGATCCACCTGCGGGACGTACGGGAGAACCTGGCGGGCCTCGCCCGCCAGACGGGAGACACCCTGCGCTCCGTGGCGGAGGGCCTGCGGGGCGAGTGGGACGCGTCGACCGTCGCGGAGTGGTCGAGCGCCGCCGGGCGCCTCGAACGCCGGCTCGACGGGCTGGTCTCGGCCCGCGGGTGGAGCGAGGAGAGCCTGCGGCTGACCGTGAGCTGGCTGAGCAAGGTGCACCGTGTGCCGCTGGACGTGCCGCCCGTCGAGGAGGACGAACGCTGGAGCCGGGTCACCGGTCACGTCAGGGCGCTGACGCGGGCGCTGGCCGTCGCGGCCGACGCCGACCGTACGCCGGGCCCGCCCGACGTCCCGGCGCTGCACACGTACGCCCGACTCCTGGAGCTGATCGGCGACTCCTGCCACGCGGAGGCCCGGTGCATCGAGCGGGGCGTGGACGGCGGGTCCGAGTGCCTGGACGAGAAGGCGCTGGCCACCATGGACGAGCTGCACGAGGAGCTCCAGACCCGGCTGCGGGAGCAGGCCGGCCAGGGTGCCGCGCCGACCGCCGTGCTGGGCACGCTGCTGCTCCAGGCGGAGAACCTGTGGGCCGAGACGGTGCGCCCCGGCCGTGACGGCGCCGAGGCCGGGAGCTGACCACCGGACGGTGGCCGGAACTCCCGGTGCCGTCGCCTTCCGTCGCGTGCATGCTCCGAGGCATGGGTACTCGCTCCCTCCCCATCCGAGAGGAGACCAGCGGTGAGCACTGAATCCGGCCGCAGGGTCGTCGTCACCGGCGCCACCGGCAACGTGGGCACCAGCCTCGTACGTGCCCTCGCGGAGGACACCCACGTCGCGTCCGTGCGGGGGCTGGCCCGGCGCATCCCCGAGTGGTTCCCCGCCAAGACCGAGTGGTCGGCGGTGGACCTCGCGAGGGAGGACACCGACCTCGTCCGGGAGTTCGAGGGTGCCGACGCCGTCGTGCACCTCGCCTGGGCCTTCCAGCCCACCCACGACCCGGCCGTCACCTGGCGCACCAACGTGCTCGGCAGCATCCGCGTCTTCGAGGCCGTCGCCGCCGCGAAGGTGCCGGCGCTGGTGCACGCCTCGTCGGTCGGCGCCTACTCACCGGGCCCCAAGGACCGCGCGGTGGACGAGTCGTGGCCCACGCACGGCTGGCCCGGCGCCGCGTACACCCGGGAGAAGGCGTACCTGGAGCGCGCCCTGGACTCCTTCCAGCGCGAGCACCCGGGAACCCGCGTGGTGCGGATGCGGCCCGCGTTCCTGTTCAAGAAGGAGTCGGCGAGCGAGCAGCGGCGCATCTTCGGCGGCAAGTTCCTGCCCGGGCCGCTGCTCCGCCCCGATCTGCTGCCGGTGCTGCCCGACATCCCGGGACTCCGGGTGCAGGCCCTGCACACGGACGACGCGGCCCACGCGTACCGGCTCGCGGTGCACGGTGAGGCGCACGGCGCGTACAACCTCGCGGCGGAGCCGCCGGTCGACGCGGCCGTGCTGAGCGAGCTGCTGAAGGCCCGAACGGTACGGCTGCCCCGGGTGGCCGCGCGGTCGGCGATCGCCGCGGCCTGGGGGCTGCACCTGCTGCCGGCCTCGCCGCAGCTCTTCGACGCCGTGCTGCGGCTGCCGCTGATGGACTGCTCGCGCGCCCGGGACGAGCTCGGCTGGCGGCCCGAGCGCACGGCGCTGGAGGTGCTGCAGGAGTTCCTCGTCGGACTGCGCCGCGGGGACGGCGCGGACACGGAGCCGCTGCGGGGGCGGAAGGTGGGCTGAGGGGCCGACACGCGCGCGGTCCGGGTCCGTCGGACGTCTCCGGTGGAGTACGTCCGACGGACCCGGACCGCGGGGGTCGGGCGCGGGGGTCGGGCGCGCGGGATCAGGCCGGTGACTCGTCCGGCACCGGGTGCTCGGAGTGGGGGCTGCCCGGCTGCGGGGCGCCCTGGCGGCCGGTCCCCGCCTCGTCGGTGTCGGGCATCTCCGGGTCGGGGGCTCCGGCGTCCCCCCGGGCCGCGTCACCGCCGTCGTCCTCGTCACGGTCGCCGCTCGGGGTGACGACCTCCCACGGGTCCTCGCCCCCCTGCGCCTGCTGGTCCGGCATGTCCCGCGGGATCGGCTCCCCGTTCTCGCCGGGGCTTCCCGGCCGGTACTCGGTCACGTCGTGCTCCCTCCATGTCACGGCGGGGCGCGGGTACCTCGGTCGGGGAGGGGCGAAACCACGGCCGTCGACCGGTGCCACTGCCGGGCGCCGGCCACCCGGATGCGTCGGCGGACGATCCGGCCGATCCTGGGAGCATGACCGACCAGCGCCCCGTGACCGTCTCCCCGCCCTCGCCGACCGGCGGCCGGCGCGTGCGCGCCGACGGTGAGGTCCTCGGCCTGGCGTACGACGTGGGGGACCTCGTGGAGTTCCTCCGCCGCGCCGGTCTGGAGATCGACGCCGAGGACACGGCCACCTCCCCGCTCATCGACTGGCACGGCGTCGGGCCCGAGTACTGGGGTCCCGAGACCCGTTACCGGGACGAGTCAGCACGTCAGCCCGAGGAGCGGGACCCGTAGCCGCTCCCCGCCGCGCCGCCCGCCGCGCGGAGCAGGGCGCCGGCCTCGTCGTCGAGGCGCCGGGTGACCGGGGCGCCGGGGAAGCCGGCGTCACGGAGGTCGCCGGCCAGGTGGCGCAGGCTGCGGCCGGCGAACCGGACGTGCGTGTGCACCTCGATGAGGCTGCCGCCCTCCGCGAGGCGGCGTTCCTCCTCGGCCTGGCGCATGAGGGTCTCCACGCGGGCGCGGGTCCGGTCGAGGACGGGGCGCGGCAGGGTCGACCGTCCCATCTGCCGCAGTATCCGCGCACAGGCCTCGGTGACCTCGTCCAGCAGCTGTACGTCCCGGTTGACCGTCAGCCGTTGCCCCGAGAGGAGGCTGTTCAGGGCGGGGCGGAAGCACGGGTGGACGTGGAACTCGTCCTCCCCCGGTCCCGGCGGTGCCTGGATGCCGCCCGTGTAGACGACGTCGTCGCCGCGCCGCACCCCGAGGAAGCCCGTTCCGTACAGCACGTCGATCACGCCCTGCGGGGTCAGGCTCTGGGTGTAGTCGGGGAAGTCCCGGTGCAGGGTCCGCTTGCGGATCTCGAAGCGGCTCTCCAGGTCGCGGCGGGTGACGACGTAACCGGTGTTCTCGAACATCGCGAACAGCGACCGCAGGAAGGGGCGGTTGACCAGGTACTCCGTGGCCAGGTCCTGGAGCTTCCAGCGGGAGAAGCGCTCGGTGGCGGCGAGCACGTCGTCCTCCGTGATGACGGGTCCGCCCCGCTCGTGCGCCACGCTCCGGCAGGCGTTGAGGAACTGGATGGCGTCCCGCGGGCGCGGCAGGGCGCGCCGGAAGAGGTACTCCGGGGTGGGCTCCCCCAGGACCTGCGGCGGGAACAGCTGTTCCCACAGTTGCTGTTCGGTGAGCTCGGTACCGAGGGAGGCGCGGGCCCGGGTGAGGGCGATGTCCTTGAGGCCGTCGCGGGTCCAGCTGATGCGGATCTCGTCGCTGTGGAACTTGTCCCCGTCCCCGAAGTCGAGGGTGTCGTAGATGTCGGCCCGCAGGAACAGGGCGGTCCGTACCGGTGTGCCGTAGCGTCCCGTCACGTGCTTGGCGGCCAGCAGCAGCCCGGCGACCAGCGCGTGGCTGTCCGCGTCGACGGTCCACACCTGTTCGAGCTGGTCGACCAGGAAGAGCAGCGGCGGGTGCCGTTCGGTGCAGCCCAGGGCGGTGAAGGCGGCGGCCACCCAGTCCTCCAGGACGTCCAGCTGGCGGCTGGCGCCCGCCCCCTCGGAGCCACCACCGACCCCGACGGCCGCCTCGACCATCCCGAACGCCTTGAGGGAAAGGGTGGCGGACTGCAGCCGGCTCGCCCCGCGGTGCACCCGGTCGTAGAGGCGGGCGTCGTCGGACTCGCCGTTCGCGCGCAGGAAGGCGCGCAGGGCGCGGACGGGTGGCGGCAGCCGGCGCAGGCGCGGGAAGCGACGGCGGCGGTGCTCGGTGCGCGCGTGGGCGGTCAGGTGGCGTGCCGCGTGGACGGCGAAGACGTACCGCCAGATCAGGGACTTGGCGGTGTCGGCGCCGACGCCCTGGAGTTCGAAGCGCCGGATCTCGTCGCCCGCGGCGTCGTCGGGGGTGATCAGGACGGTGGCCCCGGGGTGGCCGCCCGGGGCGGCCAGCCGGCGGCAGATGGCGCTCTTGCCCGCCCCCTTGCGGCCGATGATCAGGGACTTGCGGCCCGTGAGCACCTCGTCGTAGGCGTAGTTGGGCCGGAAGACGGCGCCTCTCAGCAGGCCGTCCCTGAGGTCGTTCTCCGCGTCGTCACGTCCGAAGAACAACTGGCTGACCGGACCGACATCCCGCACCACGAGCCCCCCTGACCCCTGGCCATCCCACCGGCAGTTACCCAGGGTAGACCAGCCCGGTGGGAAATGCAGTGGCCCGGCGCCGGTCCCGCTTCCTACCCTGGCCGGGCCCGTTCTCCCGCTATCCCGTTCTCCCCCGACAGCCCGCTCTCCCGTCGTTCCAGAAGGACCAGGCCATGAGGTCGCTCACCGAGCAGAACATCCGCAACTCGTTCATCAACTGCTCCAAGGGGGAGGCGAAACGGCTGGCGATCCCCCGTGACCTCGACGAACGCCCCTGGGACGAGCTCGACTTCCTCGGCTGGCGCGACCCCGGCGCGCCCGACCGCAGCTACCTCGTCACCGAGCGGGGCGGCGAACTCGTCGGGGTCACGCTGCGCTTCCCGTCCGTCAAGCGCGGCCTGCTGCACCGCAGCCTGTGCTCGCTCTGTCTGACCACCCACCCGGGCAGCGGGGTCTCCCTGATGACGGCCCGCAAGGCGGGCGCCGCCGGCCGCGAGGGCAACTCCGTCGGCCTGTACATGTGCACCGACCTCGCCTGCTCGCTGTACGTACGCGGCAGGAAGACGCCCGGGTCCGGCGGCCGCTTCGAGGAGACCCTCACCCAGGAGGAGCAGATCGCGCGGACCGTCGGCAACCTGTCCGCGTTCCTGGACAAGCTGTACGCCTGAACCGGCACCCTGTCCGGCCCGCACGCCACCACCGGCACCCCGGCCGCCCCACGCGTCACCACCGCCCCCGGGGCCCCCTCGGTCTCCTCCGTCCGTGCCTCCCCTGCCATCCCGTGAGGACCGCTTAGGCTCACAGCCGAAAGGGTCACGTCCTCATCCCGGTGAGGACGTATCGCAGGCGGTGGAAGGGGAACGAGCGCAAGGATGCGAGACGTACGTGACGTGTGGGACGCGATGGCCGGTCGGATCGCCAAGTGGCGGCAGGAACCCGATGTCGTGCAGGCGGTGCGCGCGACGGCGGCGGCGACGGTGGCGTACGTGGTCGCGGTGCGGCTCAGCCCCGAGGCGGCGCCCCTGACGGCACCGCTGACCGCGCTCCTGGTCGTACAGGTCACCCTCTACGGCACGCTCACGATGACGATCAGCCGGGTCAACGCGGTGGTCACCGGCGTCCTCATCGCCATCGGCTTCAGCGTCCTGGTGGGCCTCACCTGGTGGAGCCTCGGCCTGATCATCCTGGTGTCGCTGGGCGTCGGCCACCTGGTGCGGGCCGGTGCCTTCCTGGCCGAGACCGCGATCAGCGCCATGCTCGTGCTCGGTGTCACCCAGGTCGGGGACACGGCGTGGGCCCGGGTGCTGGAGACCCTGATCGGCGCCCTCGTCGGGCTCGCCTTCAACGTGCTGGTCACACCGCCGGTGTGGATCGACGCGGCCGGCCAGTCCATCGAGGACCTGGCGCGCCGGATGCGGCAGTTGATGCTGCGGGTGGGCGAGGAGGCCGCGGGGCGCATGCCCGTCGAGCACGCCGCCGAGCGGCTGCACGAGGCGCGCGAACTGGACCACGACATCGTCGAGGTGGACGCGGACCTCCGGCAGGCCGAGGACAGCCTGAAGCTCAACCCCCGGGTCCGGGAGGGCCTGCTGCACCGGATCGTGCTGCGCACCGGCCTCGACACGCTGGAGATCTGCACCGTGGTGCTGCGGGTGCTGGCCCGCACCCTCACCGACCTGTCCAAGGCGCGCTACCCGAAGCCGCTGTTCGAGCCGGAGACGGGCGCGGCCCTGGAGCAGCTCCTCGCCGAGATCGGGGACGCCGTGGTGAGCTTCGCGGTGCTGGTCACCACGGACGTCTCCCACAGCGCCGAGTCCGCCGAGGCCCGGCTGACCGCCGAGCTCACCGCGGCGGCCGCGACCCGCGACAAGCTCGCCCACCTGCTGCAGCAGGAGGCCAGGGACGACCCGCACCTGTGGCAGCTGCGGGGCGCGGTCCTCACCGAGGTCAACCGCGTCCTGGACGAGCTCGACACCGAGCACCGCTCCCGCCGGCTGCTGGAGGAGCTCGACCGCGGCACCCGTGAGGCGCGCGAGCGCCGGCCGCGCCTGACCCGCCTGCACGACCGGCTGCGCGGCGCCCGCCGGTCGTTGCGGAACCGGTCCCCCCGCGACAGGCGTGACAAGGAACGCTCGGGGGTCTGAGGGGCCGGTACGACGGTACGGTCGGGACCCGGTCCCCGGCAGGAGGACGACACCACGACAGCGAGGAGCGCACCCATGGCCGACGGCACCGTGCGGATCGACGGCACCACCCTGCGGCTGCCGGGCGGCGTGCGGGTGAGGTTCGTCCGCACCCTGCGCCTGCCCGAGGCGGGCACCCACCAGCTGCCCCCGGGGCTCGGCGACTTCCCCGTGCGCCGGGTCGAGGACCACGCGGACACGGTGCCCGAGCGGATGCGGGCGCGCGGCGGGGTGCTGCTCCCGGTCTACCTGCGCGAGGCCATGTGGCTGCACTTCGGGGGCACGACGGAGCCGGCCGCCCTGCAGGTGGGTGTCGGCAAGGTGTGCGCCGTGTCCGGGAAGCCGTGGAGCGACCGGCTCACCCGGGACCCGCAGAACTACGTGGCGCTGCCCCGCCAGCCCTGGCTCGACGGCATCAACTCCGGTGACGGCACGGTCCGCCAGTTCGTGGCGGTGCCGCTCGGCATGGGCGCCACGGTGGAGGGCCAGGTGACCGGCGAGGAGGTGTGGGGCGGCGTACAGCTGCAGTCGTTCCCGCTGCGGGAGGAGCGGCTGGAGGAGTGGCGCCGGGCGCAGCGGGTCCTGGCGCAGGGGACACGGCACCCGCTCGGGGCGCTGCCGCAGGGCGGGTACGGTGCGCCGCCGCCCGCGGCGGGTGCCGCGTACCCCATGGCCGCTCCCGCCCCGGGCGGCGCCCCGGTCCGGGCGGGCGCGGCTCCGCGGGCGGCCGCCGCGATGGGACTGGGTGTCGGCGGCTCCATGCGCCAGGAGGTGTACAGGGACGAGCGGCCGCTGGGCGACTGGGCCGGGGAACCGGCCGGCCGGGTCTTCGTGCACCTGGTCACGCCGCCCGAGTGGCGGCGCATCACCGGCGAGGAGCCGCCCCCGTCGCCGGTCGACCGCGCCGCGTACACCCGGGCCGGGCTGCCCTGGTTCGACTACTACGACCAGGACGGCGAGGATCTCGCGCCCACGGACACGCTCGGTGCGGTGAAGCCGGTCGGCGACTGGCTCGGTGACGACGACGCGCCCTGGCAGGAGCCCTCCCCGCACCAGGTGAAACCGCTGGGGGACGCGCCGGGCGAGCCGGTGGGCGACGGCGACTGGTGAGGACGGCGGGAGGGCGGGGCGGGTGGCGCCGGTGGCGCGACACCCGCCCCGCCCTCTTTGCGCCGTGGGCACCGTGGACGCCAGAGTGGATCACCTGGATCACCGGTGGGACGACACGACCGGGACCGGTGGCCTTCGAGGATCCGAGGTGCGGACATGACGAGTGACCCGGTGGGCGGCCGACGCGGCTGGAGCAGGCGCGGATTCGTCCGGGCGGCCTGGGCCGCGGCCCTTCCGGTGGCGGCGGGTTGCGGCGACCCGTCCCCGGCCGACGGCTCCGAGCGGTCGGCCGCCTCCGGGAGCCCCTCCTCGTCGCCCGCCGGGGAGGCCGCGCGGAAGGCCTCGCCCACCCCGCTGCCCACCGCGCCCCGCCCGCTGTACCTCGGCACGTACGCCCCGGCTCAGGGCGGCGGCGAGGGCATCGGCGTGGCGACGTACGAGCCGGGGACCGGGCGGATCACCGGGGACGGCACCATCGGCGGGGTCGGCGATCCGTCCTACCTGGCGGTGCACCCGGACGGGCGGACGCTGTACGCCGTCGACGAGCGGGACGAGGGCGGGGTCACGGCCGTGCGCCTCTCCGACCGGCGGGTGCTCGGCACCCGGAGCACCGGCGGGGCGGCGCCCTGCCAGCTGTCCGTGCACCCGGGCGGGCGCTGGCTGCTGAGCGCGAACTACGGCTCGGGCAGTGTGGCCGTGCACCCCGTCGACCCCGCGTCCGGCGCCCTCGGGGAGCGCACGGCCCTCATCGCGCACGACAGTCCGGCGCCCGGTCCGGGCCAGGACGGGCCGCACGCGCACCAGATCGTCACCAGCCCCGACGGCGGTCACGTCCTCGCCGTGGACCTGGGCACGGACACCGTGTACACCTACCGTCTGGACACCGCGAAGGGCACGCTGACGGAGGTGTCACGGGCCTCGACGCGGGCCGGGGCGGGGCCGCGGCACCTCACCTTCCACCCCGGCGGCCGGTACGCGTACCTGGCGTGCGAGCTCGACGACACGGTGGTGGTGTGCCGTTACGACCCGGACAGCGGCCGGCTGACGCCGGGTGACCCGCAGTCCACCGGGACGGGTTCCGGCACCAGTTATCCGGCGCAGCTGCTGGTCACGGCGGACGGGGCGTACGCCTTCCTCGCCAACCGCGGCCACGACAGCCTGACCCGGTACGGGGTCGAGGCCGGCGGGGCGCGGCTGAGGCTGCTGGACACGGTGCCGGTGGGCGGGGAGTTCCCGCGTCAGATCGCCTTCTCCCCCGACGGGCGGCTGCTCTTCGCCGCCCTGCAGCGCTCGGGCGCGGTCAGCGTGTTCCACGTGGACGGCGCGAGCGGTGAACTGCGGAGTGCGGGGCGGCCGTTCCCCTCACCCGTCGCCGTCTGTGCGCTGCCGCTGTAGGGCGCGCGGCCGTGTGGCGGCACCGGCCTGGGCGAGCAGGACGTGCATGCGTTCGGTGAGCTGCCCGAGGTCGTCGGCGGGCCGGTGGAACGGCAGCCGTACGTCGCCGTGGCCGCGCGCCCGCTCGATCCGCAGGGTGAGGCCGTGCCGGTCGACCGCGAGGGGCTGGACGAGGACGGCGCCGTGCAGGCTGTCGGGCTCGACCAGGCGGGTGAGGCGCTCGACGGCGTCGGGGTGGGCCCCGGCGAGATGGCTGAGCAGCTGGAACTCGGCCGTGGCGAGCCGGTCGGGCGCGGCCTGCGCGTACTCGTCGAGGTCGACGACGACCGTGCCGGACGGCTCGCGCAGCACGACCCTGGTGGGCCGGAACACGAGTTGCCCGGACTCGTCCCCGGCGTCCTCGGCGTCTGCGGGAGCGAACCAGCCGGCGATCCAGAGCCGGGCGCGGATCCGGTTGCGCACGGGCACGGGCGCCACGTCGGCGAACTCCAGCACCGCGGAGGGCTCGCCGCGCGGCGCGCAGATCGCGGCCGCGACGAGCGCGCTGTCCTCCGGCACGGTGAGGAGCACCCGGCCGTCCCCGGCGACGGTGTGCGCACCGACGAGCTCCTCCCGGCCGCCCTCCGCGGTCACCGCGCAGGACCATGCCGCGGCGAGCACCGAGCGGGCACGCTCCGCCGCGGACGGCGCTGCCGTCCAGGTGTGACGGTCACCCATCCCAAACCTCCCTTAGGTAAGCCTCACCTAACTTATCGGAGATCGAGTTGTACGCCAACCGCCTTCCGGTAAACCCCGTTCCACTTCCCGGCCATTGACACGGGTTCGACGGGGGAACGAGGCTGTGACCGTCGGTAACCCGAGGGAGTTGACGTCATGGCGGAGTCGGCACAGGGCACCGCCCCGGTGGACCGGGGGTTCCGCAGCGCGGAACTGGGCTGGCCGGAGCTGCACCGCATCCCGCATCCGCCGTACCGGCTGCCCGTGGTCGGGGACCTGGTGGGCGCCGGGCCCCGGACGCCCGTGCAGGACTCCCTGCGGTTCGGGCGGCGGCTCGGGCCGATCTTCCGGCGCCGGGCGTTCGGCAAGGAGGTCGTCTTCGTCGGCGGCGCGGCCCTCGCGGCCGACCTGTCGGACGAGGGGCGCTTCGCCAAGCACGTCGGCCTGGGCATCGCCGCCCTGCGGCCGATCGCCGGGGACGGACTGTTCACCGCCTACAACGACGAGCCCGACTGGCAGCTCGCGCACGACGTCCTCGCCCCGGGCTTCGGCCGGGAGGCCATGGCGGGTTACCACCCGATGATGCTCGACGTCGCCGAACGGCTGCTGGGCCACTGGGACCGGCGGCGCGGGGCGGGGCGGCCCGTGGACGTGCCCGGGGACATGACGAAGCTGACCCTGGAGACGATCGCCCGGACCGGCTTCGGCCATGACTTCGGCTCCTTCGAACGCGCCCGGCCGCACCCCTTCGTGACCGCGATGGTGGGCACCCTGTCGTTCGCGCAGCGCCGCACCGCCGTGCCGGAGCAACTGGCCCCGCTGCTGCTGCGCCGCGCCGCCCGCCGCAACGAGGCCGACATGGCGTGCCTGAACCGTACGGTCGACGCGGTGGTGGAGGCGCGGCGCGCCTCCCCGGGGACCGGCCGGAGCGGCGACCTGCTCGACCGCATGCTGGACACGGCGCACCCGGAGACCGGTGAGCGGCTGTCCCCGGCCAACGTCCGCCGGCAGGTCATCACCTTCCTGGTCGCCGGGCACGAGACCACCTCGGGCGCGCTGTCGTTCGCCCTGCACTACCTGTCGCGCCACCCGGAGGCCGCCGCGCGCGCCCGCGCCGAGGTCGACCGCGTGTGGGGCACGACGGCCCGGCCCGGCTACGCACAGGTGGCCCGGCTCAGGTACGTACGGCGGGTCCTCGACGAGTCGCTGCGGCTGTGGCCCACGGCACCCGCCTACGCCCGCGAGGCCCTGCACGACACGGTGCTGGGCGGGACGCACCCGATGCGCCGGGGCGCGTGGACGCTGGTCCTCACCGCGATGCTGCACCGGGACACGGAGGTGTGGGGCGCCGACGCCGAGAGCTTCGACCCGGACCGCTTCGACGCCTCGGCCGTACGGGCCCGTCCCCCGCACACCTACAAGCCGTTCGGCACCGGGGCGCGGGCCTGCATCGGGCGCCAGTTCGCGCTGCACGAGGCGACGCTCGTGCTGGGGCTGCTGCTGCGCCGGTACGAGTTCCGGGCGGACCCGGCGTACCGGCTGCGGATCGCGGAGCGGCTGACCCTGATGCCGGAAGGGCTGACGCTGCGGCTGGAACACCGGACCGCTCCCGGCGGCACCGGCGCGGGGGACCCCGGAGGGGCCGGCCCGTCAGCCGCCCGCTGTCCAGTGACCGGGGCGGGTGACTGACGCCGGCAGCCGGGTGCCCGCACTCCCCCGGGCCGCGTTGACCTGCGGCTGGGTCAGGAAGAACGCACCGGTCAGGTCGGCGCCGGAGAGGTCGGCGTCGCGCAGGTCGGCACCGATCAGGTCCGCGCCCCGCAGATCGGCGCCCGTGAGGTCGGCGGCGATCAGGTAGGCCCCGCGCAGATTCGCCTTGCGCAGGTCGGCGCCCTTCAGCCGGGCGCCCATCAGGTCGGCGCCCCGGCGCTCCTTGCGGCGTCCGGCGCCCGCCCGCATCAGCTCACTGACCCGCAGCAGCACCTCGTCGACCCGCTGCCGGTGCGCGGGGACGTCCAGCGCGGCGAGCTGCTCCGGGCTGCCCAGCGTGAGCTCATCGGTCTCCGCCAGCAGCTCACGCGCCCGCTCGTGCACGGGACGGGCGGCGGGCAGGGCCAGCGTCTCGTCCAGGTACCGGAGGAGTTCCTGGAGCTGGCGCACGACGGGGAACACGTCGAACATCCGCCGGGCCTCCGCGGGCGGCGCCGACCGCCAGTCCCGGCCGCCGAAGGTGATCTGGGAGACCTTCTGCCCGGCGCCGAAGCAGTCGTAGACCGTGCAGCCCGGGTAGCCCTTCCGGCGCAGCTCGGTGTGGATGCCGCAGCGGGAGTCCTGCCGGAGGTTGGCACAGGGGCGGCCCGCCGCCTTGTCGGCCGCGAAGTCCGCCGAGGCGGTGAAGGGCAGCGCCACGCAGCACAGGCCGAAGCAGCGTGTGCAGTCGGCGCTCAGCTCCGGGGAGGGGCCGGCGGTCGTCTGTTCCATACCGTCACCCTAACCGGGGCCCGGGTCTCCCCCGGGCCGCCGGCTCAGCGTCCGAACAGCTCGAACGCCACGGCCGGCCTCCCGCCGAAGCGCTCCCCCACGGTGCGGGCGTAGCCGGTGAGGAACTCACGGACGTACGTCTCCGGGTCCTCGTCCTCGTCCGTCAGCGCCTCGATGTACGTGCGGTGTTCCAGCAGGGAGGCCACGGCCCGGTCGAGTCCCGCCGTCGCGTCCACGGCGTGCGTGGGCGTCGGGGAACCGGCGACCGCCACCCAGCGCACCCCGTTCCAGGGCTCCGGGCCTCGTTCGGTGAGCTCCGGGAAGATCCACCGGTTGCCGGCGTCGGCGGCCGCGTCCAGCACCGCGCGTCCGACGGCCACGTGGTCCGGGGTGTTCCAGGCGGCGCCGCCCCAGGTGTCGCGGTGGTTGATCGTGACGACCAGTTCGGGGCGGTGCCGGCGGATCGCGGCCGCGATGTCCCGGCGCAGCGCGGTGCCGTACTCGACCACACCGTCGCGGTGGTCGAGGAACTCCACCTCGCGCACGCCCACCACGGCGGCGCTCGCCCGCTGTTCCCGCTCGCGCAGCGGGCCGCACGTGGCGGGGTCCAGCGTGTCGATGCCGGCCTCGCCGCGCGTCGCGAGGACGTAGGCGACCTCGCGGCCCGCGTCGGTCCAGGCGGCGATCGCCGCCGAGCAGCCGTATTCGAGGTCGTCCGGGTGGGCCACGACGGCGAGGGCGCGCCGCCAGTCCTCGGGCAGGGGTGCCAGCTGGTCGTTGCTCGCAACGGTCATGCCGGGCACCCTAGCCCGCACCGCCGACAGCGGGCCCCTCCGCCGTCGGGCCTCGGCCGTCAGACCTCGTCCCGCACCATCGCCAGCAGCCGGTCCAGGACGCGCGGCCCGCCGGCCCGTACCCCGTCGTGCTCGAACTCGTCCGTCACCCACGTGCGCAGGCCCCGGATCGCGCGAGCGGTCCGGAGGGAGTGCGCCGTGTCGACGTACATGTCGTCGTGGTAGACGGCCGCCGCGACCGGCACCTCGTTGGCGGCGAGCCGCGCCCGGTCGTACAGCGGTGTCCAGCCGGTGCGCGCGGCCAGCGCCTCGGCGGTCTCGCGCAGGGGGCGCAGCGCCGGGTCGGTCTCGAACTGCCAGGGGAACATGGTCTCCCCGGTGAGCGGCAGCGGCCGGCCCTCGGCGAGCGCCTCGGCGGCGTCGAACTGCGGGAACTCGGCGCGGATCCGCTGAGCGGACCAGTTCGTGGGCCGCTCGTCCTGGCCGTAGATGGACTCGTGGACCAGCGCCCACAGCGGGTGGCCCGCGAACGACAGCATGCCCTGGACCTCCTCCTGGAAGGCGTCGGACAGGGCGGGCCCCTGCGGGGTGGGCACGAAGGCGTCCTCCAGCAGGTAGTGCAGCCGGTGGCTCCCCTCGCTGCCGCCGAGCACGTTGCCGAGGGACTGGAACGCCTCCACGGTCAGCCGGTAGCCGTTCGGCAGGACGACCTCGTGGGCCAGCAGGTGCTCGGCGATCCGCCGGGCCCGCTCCACGTCCTGCGGGTAGCGGGCGTAGTGGGCGGCTACCTTGCGCGCGATGCGCGGGTAGGCGGCGCGGTAGACGTCGTCGGCGTGGGCGTCCAGGGAGGGCAGGCCGCCGGTGATGAGGGCGGCGCTCAGCCCCTCGGGCGCCAGGGAGAGGTAGCTGACCGTGCAGAAGCCGCCGAAGCTCTGGCCGAGGGCGGTCCACGGGGCGCCGCCGGTGACCTGGGGGCGGATCGCCTCGCAGTCGCGGACGATGGAGTCGGCGCGGAAGTGCGTGAGGTACTCGGCCTGTTCGGCGGGCCCGCCGCGCAGCGGGAGGGTCTGGCGGTTGGCGGGCGTCGAGGCGCCGGTGCCGCGCTGGTCGAGCAGGAGGACGCGGAAGTCCTGGAGGGCGCGGCCGAGCCAGGCCGGCTTGCCGATGAACCGGTTGGCGCCGAAGCCGGGGCCGCCCTGGAGGTAGACCAGCCACGGCAGGTCCTGGTCCGCCCGGCCGCTCGCGACGACCTCGCGCGCGTAGAGCTCGATCTTCTCCCCGGCCGGGTCGTCGTGGTCGAGGGGCACGGTGAACCGGCGGTCGGTGAGGACGACGCCGGGCTGGCGGTAACTGGCGGTCAACGGAGCTCCTGGGAGTACGGTTTGCGGGCCGTGCCCCAGTTGACCACACGTTCTTCGCCGGGCGGAGCCCGGGATCGGCGGATCTCCGTACGGCCGCCGGGTCGTGCCCGTGCCAGGGGCTCAGCGCGCCGCCAGGCTGGAGCGCCGTACGACCAGCTCCGGCTGGAGGACGACCCGCCGGTGCCGGTGCGCCTTGGCCGGCGTGGGGGTGCCGGTCTCCTCCAGCAGCATCTGAGCGGCGAGGGCGCCCAGGGTGACGGCGGGCTGCCGTACGGAGGTGAGGGGCACGGCCGCGGCGGCGGCGAACTCGATGTCGTCGTAGCCGACGATCGCGAGGTCGTCCGGCACGTCCACGCCGGCCGCGAACATGGCCTGGAGCACGCCGAGCGCGAGCAGGTCGTTGGCGCAGAACACGGCGGTGGGGCGGTCGGCGAGGCCGAGCAGCCGGGCGCCGGCGTCGCGGCCCGCGGCGACGTCGAGCCGCTCGGTGGGCAGCTCGCGCAGGGCCTCGGGGCCGAGACCGGCCTCGGCGAGCGCGTTCAGGGCGCCGGTGCGGCGGTCGCGGACCTGGTTGAGACCGGACGGCCCGCTGACGTACGCGAGGGACCGGTGCCCCGCGTCGATGAGGTGCCGTACGGCGAGCGCGCCGCCCGCCACGTCGTCCACGGAGACCGAGCACTCGGTGGTGCCCTCGGCGACCCGGTCCACCAGGACGAAGGGGATGCCGTGGCGGCGGAACGCCTCGATGTTGCGGCCGGTGGCGTCGGCGGGCGTGAGCAGGACGCCCCGGACGCGCTGCTCGACGAAGAGGGAGAGGTACTCGGCCTCCTCGCCGGGGCTCTGCGCGCTGTTGCAGACCATCACGCCGAGCCCGGCCTCGCGCGCGGCGCGTTCGGCACCGCGCGCGACGTCCACGAAGAAGGGGTTGCCCATGTCGAGGACGAGCAGGCCCATGATGCGGCTGCGGCCGGCCCGCAGCTGGCGGGCGGACTCGCTGCGGACGTAACCGAGCCGGTCGATCGCCGACAGCACGCGCGCGCGGGTCTCGGACGCCACCGTGTCCGGGCGGTTGATGACGTTGGAGACCGTGCCGACGGAGACTCCGGCGGCACGGGCGACGTCCTTGATACCCACCGACTGGGCCATCGGGAAGGAACCTCCGAGGGGGTTGAGGAGCGGCGGGTGCGCCTTCACATTACCGTCAGGACCTCACCCCTTCACGCGGGCAGGGCGAAGTCCAGGACGTGCAGCGCCGAAGGCGTGGTGCCGCTGGACCTCTCCTGGTAGAGGAACGACAGGACGTTGTCCTGTGCGATCCGGGTCTCGTCGACGACGACCTCACCGAAGGCGTTCAGGCCCGCACCGTCGTACAGCAGCCGCCAGTCGGTGTGCCCGGAGGCGCTGGACGCCCCGGCGACGCGGCCGAAGGGCAGGACGGCGTAGGCGTTGTCGTACCGGTCCAGGACCAGCCTGGTGCGCTGGCTGGAGTGGAGCGGGACCGGTATCTCGGTCTTCTGCCAGGCACCGGAGGCGGTCCGGCGGACGTGGAACGCGCGGCCGTTGCGGGTGCGGTCGGCGACGTAGTCCGTGGTGCACTGGCCGAAGCGGCCGGGCACGTAACTGATGAGCGCGTGCGGCCGGCCGGCCGAGTCGGTGGACTGGCTCTCCTGGTTCATCAGGGAGTGGTCGGCGTTGAGGGGGTCGACGACGAGCCCGGGGTCGGTCACGGCGACCCGGACGGTGCCGCCGGTGGTGCCGACGACCGTGCCCGCGCCGTTGCGCCAGGTGCGGCCGCGGTCGTCCGAGTACACGTAGCCGGTGTCGTGGTTGGTGATGCCGCCGCCGCTGCACATCACCGCGTTGTTCTGCTCGCGCCAGGTGAAGAAGGAGTGCAGCCGCCCGTTCCGGTCGTAGTCGATGCCGTGCAGGTACATGTTGCGGACGGTGCTGGAGCCGTGCTCGCTGCTGTACGTGCCCGTCGAGCTGGTCCACTCGCCCAGCGCCCGCCAGGAGGTGCCGTCGTACTCGGCGAGGGCGTTGCGGCCGTTGCCGGAGACGCCGGCCCGGTAGCTCAGCTGGAGCCGGCCCTCGGGCGTGGCGACAAACTGCGGGTAGGTGAACTGCGAGGTGAGCGCGAGGCCGTCGAGGGTGGACTGCGGCGCGCCGAAGCGGCTCGTGGTCCAGCTCAGCCCGGTGGGGTCGTCCAGCAGGCCGGCGACGGACTTGACGTAGGTGAAGCCGTCGCTGTGGGAGTCCATGTTCAGGTGCAGGCGGCCGTCGACGCGGGAGACGCCCATGGAGATGACGTTGTGGGAGTCGTCGTAGCGCAGGGTGTGCCCGACCCGGACGGTGGACCAGGTGCTCGCGCCGAGCGCTCGGCGGCCGATGACGGCGTTGCGGTCGGCGGTGTACCAGGCGGCGTACTGGTGGCCCTTGTGGGTGAGCAGGCCGTTCTTCTGGAAGCTGTTGTTGTTGACCAGGCCGTCGTACGAGACGAAGTAGACGGCCCGGGTGTCGAGCGTGGTGCGGCCGGTGCGGGTGACCGACGGGCCCGGGGCCGCCGCCGCGCGGGCGGTGGCGGCGGCGGGGCCCGGGGCGGCCACGGTGGACAGGAGGGCGGTCGCCAGCAGGGTGCGTCTCTTCATGGGGGGCTCCTGGGCGTACGGGGGGGAAGGGCTCTTTCCGGTGGTTCAGTCGAGGTGGAACACCTCGGTGAGCGGTCTCATGGCCTCGTCGGGGCGGGCGCCGTCCAGCGACTCGAAGAACGGCGCCATCTCCGCCTGCCAGCGGGCGTTGACGTAGGTGGCCTCCATGGCGGCCCGCGCCGCCGCGAAGTCCTCCGTCTCCAGGTAGCCCACCAGCAGGCCGTCCTCGCGCAGGAAGAGCGAGTAGTTGTGCCAGCCGGCGGCCGAGAGCGCCTCACGCATCTCGGCCCACACGGGGTCGTGCCGTTCGCGGTACTCGTCGATCCGGTCCGCGCGGACCTTCAGCAGGAAGCACACACGCTGCATTGCGGGACCTCTCAGAAGTCGTACTCGTCGATGTTGTCGGCGTTGAACACGGTCGGCTTGCCCAGGTCGATGACGCCGTCCTTGCCGATCGTGTACTCGCCCATGTCGCCGGCCGTGAAGGTCTCGCCCTCCTTGCCGGTGATCTGCCCGGAGGACAGCGCGACGGCGGTGCGCGCGGCCAGCTCGCCGAGCTTCGCCGGGTCCCACAGTTCGAACGCCTCGACGGTGCCGTTCTTGACGTACTTGCGCATGTCGTTGGGGGTGCCGAGGCCGGTCAGCTTGACCTTGCCCTTGTACTTGGAGCCGGACAGGTACTGCGCGGCCGCCTTGATGCCGACGGTGGTCGGGGAGATGATCCCCTTGAGGTCCGGGTACTCCTGGAGGAGGCCCTGGGTCTGCTGGAAGGACTGCTGGGCGTCGTCGTTGCCGTACGCGACCTCGACCAGCTTCACGTCCTTGTACTCGGGGTCCTCCAGCTCCTCCTTCATGAACTCGATCCAGGCGTTCTGGTTGGTCGCGGTCTGCGCGGCCGACAGGATCGCGATCTCGCCCTCGTAGTCGATCTGTTCGGCGAGGAGCTGCACCTCGGTGCGGCCGAGGTCCTCGGCGGAGGCCTGCGAGATGAAGGCGTTGCGGCAGTCGGGCTTGGTGTCGGAGTCGTAGGTGACGACCTTGATGTCGTTCTTCATGGCCTGCTTGAGCGCGGTGCACAGGGCGCCCGGGTCCTGCGCGGACACGGCCATCGCGTCGACCTGCTGCTGGGTGAGCGTGTTGACGTAGGAGACCTGGCCTGCGGTGTCGGTGGCGCTGGAGGGGCCGACCTCCTTGTAGGTGGAGCCCAGTTCCTCGACGGCCGCCTCGCCGCCCTTGTCGGCGACGGTGAAGTAGGGGTTGTTGACCTGCTTGGGCAGGAAGCCGATGGTCAGGCCCTTCCTGAGCTCCGCGTTCGGGTCGGCCTCGCCGGCCGCGGCGGCCGAGCCGCCCTCGTGTCCGACGTCGCTCTTGGTGGTGCCGCCGCAGGCGGTGGCGGCGAGGGTGAGGGAGGTGACGGCGGCCAGGGCCGCACAGGCACGGCGGATCGACGACTTGCGCATGGCGGGATTCCTTCGAGGAGACGAGACGGGGGTGCGGGCGGCGGGTGATCACGAGGCAGGTGTGGGTTCCTTGGGCACGGGCGCCGGCGGTCCCGCGGAGGCGGCCCTGCGCCCGGCGCGCGCGACGGAGAGCTGGCGTCCGACCCGGGGGCCGAGCACGGAGACGACGAGCAGGACGCCGGTGACGACGATCTGCGACTGTGCGGAGACGTTGAGCAGGCTCATCACGTTCTGCAGCGAGCCCAGCAGGAAGACACCGGCGATGGCGCCGCCGAGGGTGCCCCTGCCGCCGTCGAAGTCGATGCCGCCGAGCAGGACGGCCGCGACGACGGAGAGTTCGAGGCCGGTGGCGTTGTCGTAGCGGGCGCTGGCGTAGTGCAGGGCCCAGAAGACGCCGGTGAGGGAGGCCATCAGCCCGGTGAGCACGAACAGGATCAGCTTCTGCCGCTTGACGCGCACGCCCGCGAACCGCGCGGCCTCCTCGCTCGCGCCGATCGCGAACAGCTTCCGCCCGAACGGGGTGGCGTGCAGCGCGACGACGGCGATCGCGAGCAGGACGAGGAAGGGCAGGAAGGCGTACGGGATGAAGGTGTCGCCTATGCGGCCGGCCGCGAAGTCCAGGTACTGGGCCGGGAAGTCGGTCACCGCGTCGGAGCCGAGCACGATCTGCGCGATGCCCCGGTAGGCGGCCATGGTGCCGATGGTGACGGCGAGGGAGGGCAGCCCGAGCCGGGTCACCAGCAGGCCGTTGACGAGGCCGCAGCCCACTCCGAGCAGCAGGCAGACCGGAATGATCGTCTCGATGGTCATGCCCTGGTTCCACAGGGCGCCCATCACCGCGCCGGACAGGCCGGCCGTGGAGGCGACCGAGAGGTCGATCTCCCCGGAGACCACCAGCATGGTCATCGGCAGGGCGATCAGCGCGATCGGCAGGGTGTTGCCGATCAGGAACGACAGGTTGAGGGCGTTGCCGAAGCCGTCGACGAAGGAGAAGGACAGCAGCAGGACGACGATCAGCAGGGCCCCGACGGCTGTGTCCCACCTCATCGAGGTGGACCGGCGGACCGCCCGCGCGAGGGAGGTGTCAGCCACGGCGGGCGCTCCTCTTCTTCAGTGCGTCGGCCACCCGCAGGGCGACGATCCGGTCGACCGCGATGGCGAGGATGAGCAGGAAACCGTTGATGGCGAGCACCCAGACCGAACTGACGCCGAGGGCGGGCAGCACGCTGTTGACGGAGGTCAGCAGCAGCGCGCCGAGGGCCGCGCCGTAGACGCTGCCGGAGCCGCCGGTGAAGACCACACCGCCGACCACGACCGCGCTGACGACGGTGAGTTCGTAACCCGTGCCGGTGGCGGAGTCGACGTTGCCGAAGCGGGCCAGGTAGAGCGCGCCGGCGAGTCCGGCGAGGGCGCCGCAGAAGGTGTACGCGGCGAGGATGCGCCGCCGGACCGGGATGCCGGCGAGGCGGGCGGCCTCCGGGTTGGAGCCGAGCGCGTACAGCTCGCGGCCGCTGCCGAAGTGCTTGAGGTAGTACGCGGTGGCCACCAGCACGGCCAGCGCGATCAGCGCGAGGTAGGGCACCGCGGAGATGCCGCCGGAGCCGAAGTCCACGAAGGAGCCGGGCAGGTCGGCCGCGGTGATCTGCCGGGAGCCGACCCAGATGGAGTCGATGCCGCGGATGATGTACAGCGTGCCGAGGGTGACGACGAGCGCGGGCACCTGGCCGAGGCTGACCAGGCTTCCGTTGAGGAGCCCGAAGGCGACGCCCGTCAGCACCGCCAGCAGGAGGGCGACGACGGGGTTGCCGCCGCCCTGGAGGTAGGTGCCGGCTGCGAAGGCGCTGATGCCGAGCGTGGAGCCGACCGACAGGTCGACGTTGCGGGTGAGGACGACCAGGGACTGGCCGGTGGCGACGAGGACCAGGATCGTCGCGTTGAGCAGCAGGTCCTTGACGCCCTGCTCGGAGAGGAACTCGCTGTTGCCCAGCTGGGTGACGACGATCATCACCAGGAAGACGACCAGGATGGCGAGTTCGCGCATCTTGAAGACGCGGTCGACGAGGCGCGTACCGCTCGACTTCGGGGCCTCGGAGACGGGGGCCGGGTTCGGGGCGGTCACCGTCATGCGGCGGCCCTCCCGGTGGCTGCGGCCATCACCGTCTCCTCGGTCGCGTCGGAGCGGGAGATCTCCGCGGTGAGCCGGCCCTCGTGCATCACCAGCACCCGGTCGGCCATGCCGAGGATCTCGGGCAGGTCGGAGGAAATCATCAGGACGGCCACCCCGTCGGCGGCCAGCTGCGACAGCAGCCGGTGGACCTCGGCCTTGGTACCGACGTCGATGCCCCGGGTGGGTTCGTCGACGATCAGCACCTTCGGGCCGGTGGCGAGCCACTTGGCGAGGACGACCTTCTGCTGGTTGCCGCCGGACAGCGTGGACACGGTGTCGGCGATGCGCGCGTACTTCACCTGGAGCTTGACGGCCCAGTCGAGGGAGCGGCTGCGTTCGGCGCCGCGGTCCATCAGGCCCGCCCTCACGGTCGTACGGAGTCCGGTGAGGCCGATGTTGCGCTCGATGGACATGTCCATCACCAGGCCCTGGGCGCGGCGGTCCTCGGGGACGAGGGCGAGCCCCGCGGCCATGGCGGTGGAGGGGGCGCCGTTGGTCAGGGCCTTCCCGTCCACCTCGACCTCGCCCGCGTCCCAGCTGTCGATGCCGAAGACGGCCCGGGCGACCTCGGTGCGCCCCGCGCCGACCAGCCCGGCGAGGCCGACGATCTCCCCGCGCCGCACCTCGAAGGAGACGTCGGTGAAGACGCCCTCGCGGGTCAGCCGGCGCACGCTCAGCGCCACCTCGCCCGCCTCCACCTCCTGCTTCGGGTACAGCTCGTCCAGATCGCGGCCGACCATGCGGCGCACGAGGTCGTCCTCGGTCATGCCGTCCAGCGGCTCGCTGGAGATCCACGCGCCGTCGCGCAGGGTCGTCACCCGCCGGCAGATCTCGAAGATCTCCTCCAGCCGGTGGGAGATGAAGAGGACGGCGGCGCCCTGGTCGCGCAGGGTGCGCACGACACCGAAGAGGCGGGCCACCTCGGCTCCGGTGAGGGCGGCGGTCGGCTCGTCCATGATGAGGACGCGGGCGTCGAGGGAGAGCGCCTTGGCGATCTCGACGATCTGCTGGTCCGCGATGGACAGGCCGCGTGCCGGACGGTCGGGGTCGAGTTCGACGCCGAGCCGCCGCATCAGCTCCAGGGTGGCGGCGTGCGTGGCCTTGTGGTCGATGCGGCCCAGGGCCCGCTTCGGCTGTCGGCCCATGTAGATGTTCTCGGCGATCGACAGGTCGGGGAAGAGCGTGGGCTCCTGATAGATCACGGCGATGCCGGCGTCGCGGGCGTCGGCCGGGCCGTGGAAGACGGTGGGCTCACCGTCGAGCAGCACCTGTCCGGCGTCCGGACGGTGCACGCCCGCGAGGGTCTTGATGAGGGTCGACTTGCCCGCGCCGTTCTCTCCCGCGAGGGCGTGCACCTCAGCGGGGAACAGTTCCAGGGAGACGTCCCGCAGGGCACGGACCGCGCCGAAGGACTTGGAGACGTCCCTGAGCGCCAGCACCGGGGCCGGACCCGTGTCGGACGGGTGGGTCATGAGGGCTCCTCGACGACGCCGTCGGTCGGCCCCGGAGGGCGGCCCTCACCACGTCGTGAAAGGTTTCAACTGGGATGGCCGGGACGTTAGGCTCGCGCCGCCTGCCGCGTCAATGGGTCGGTATCGAAAAGTTTTCGAGCGCTTCCCGGAGATGAGAGGTCACGTGAAGGTCTCGAAAGGTGGTCACTGCGGGAGGGGTTGACAGCCCTTCGGACGGCTCCTAGCTTCAGCTCCTGAATCGTTTCAGAACTGGTTGGTCCACTCGTGCCAGAACCCCACGCAACAGGAGCCCTGAAGTGAGCGAGCTCGCCGCGGTGAAGGCCGCGCTCAAGACCCAGGCCGTCGAGACGCCGTCGTGGGCGTACGGGAACTCGGGAACCCGCTTCAAGGTCTTCGCGCAACAAGGTGTCCCCCGCACCCCCCAGGAGAAACTGGAGGACGCCGCCAAGGTGCACGAGTTCACGGGTGCCGCGCCGACCGTCGCCCTGCACATCCCGTGGGACGAGGTCGACGACTACGCCGCGCTCGCCGAGTTCGCCCAGGAGCACGGTCTGCGACTGGGCGCGATCAACTCCAACACCTTCCAGGACGACGACTACAGACTGGGCAGCGTCTGCCACCCGGACCCGGCCGTCCGCCGCAAGGCCGTCGCCCATCTGCTGGAGTGCGTCGACATCATGGACGCGACCGGGTCGAAGGACCTGAAGCTGTGGTTCGCCGACGGGACCAACTACCCGGGCCAGGACGACGTCCGCGAGCGGCAGGACCGCCTCGCCCAGGCCCTCGCCGAGGTGTACGCGCGGCTCGGCGACGACCAGCGGATCCTGCTGGAGTACAAGTTCTTCGAGCCCGCCTTCTACACGACGGACGTCCCGGACTGGGGCACCGCGTACGCCCACTGCCTCAAGCTCGGGCCCAAGGCGCAGGTCGTGGTCGACACCGGGCACCACGCACCCGGCACCAACATCGAGTTCATCGTGGCCACGCTGCTGCGCGAGGGGAAGCTCGGCGGGTTCGACTTCAACTCCCGCTTCTACGCGGACGACGACCTGATGGTGGGCGCCGCCGACCCCTTCCAGCTGTTCCGCATCATGTACGAGGTGGTGCGCGGCGGCGGGTTCACGTCCGAGGTCGCGTTCATGCTCGACCAGTGCCACAACCTGGAGGCGAAGATCCCGGCGATCATCCGCTCGGTGATGAACGTGCAGGAGGCCACGGCGAAGGCGCTGCTGGTGGACGGGAGCGCGCTGCGCGCGGCTCAGGGGGCCGGGGACGTGCTCGGGGCGAATGCGGTGTTGATGGACGCGTACAACACCGATGTGCGGCCTCTGCTCCGCGAGGTTCGTGAGGAGTTGGGGTTGGACCCCGATCCGATGGCGGCGTATGCCCGTTCCGGATGGGCCGAGAAAATCATTGCCGAGCGGGTCGGGGGGCAGCAGGCGGGGTGGGGCGCCTGAGCGTCTGCCGGGTTCTGTTTTTTGGCGACTGCGGGCCGGACGTGGCTGGTCGCGCAGTTCCCCGCGCCCCTGAGGGACGCGCCCTCTCCTCACCCTCTCGTCTCTTCACCCTCTCGTCACGAAGGACTGAACGCTCATGGCACCCCACCCCGAAGCCGCCGCCCTGCTCTCCCGCTCCCACCGGCTCGGCGCCGACCCCCGTAACACCAACTACGCCGGTGGCAACGCGTCCGCGAAGGGCTCCGGGACCGATCCCGTGACCGGGGGTGATGTCGAGCTGATGTGGGTGAAGGGGTCGGGCGGTGACCTCGGTACGCTCACCGAGGCCGGGCTCGCCGTGCTGCGGCTCGACCGGCTGCGGGCGCTCACCGAGGTGTACCCGGGTGTGGAGCGCGAGGACGAGATGGTCGCCGCGTTCGACTACTGCCTGCACGGCAAGGGTGGCGCGGCCCCCTCCATCGACACCGCGATGCACGGGCTGGTGGACGCCCCGCACGTGGACCACCTGCACCCCGACTCCGGCATCGCGCTGGCCTGTGCCGCCGACGGGGAGAAGCTGACCGCCGAGTGCTTCGGGGACAGCGTGGTGTGGGTGCCGTGGCGTCGTCCGGGCTTCCAGCTGGGACTGGACATCGCGGCCGTCAAGGAGGCGAATCCGCAGGCCATCGGCTGTGTGTTGGGCGGGCACGGCATCACGGCGTGGGGCGGCACCGCCGAGGAGTGCGAGCGGAACTCCCTGCACATCATCCGTACCGCCGAGGAGTTCCTCGCCGAGCGCGGGAAGGCCGAGCCGTTCGGGCCGCTGCTCGCCGGGTACGGGCCGCTCGACGAGGCCGGGCGCCGGGAGCGGGCCGCCGCGCTCGCGCCGTACGTCCGGGCGATCGCCTCGCAGGACAGGCCGCAGGTCGGGCACTTCACCGACGCGGACGTCGTCCTCGACTTCCTCGCCCGCGCCGAGCACCCGCGTCTCGCGGCCCTCGGCACCTCCTGCCCCGACCACTTCCTGCGGACGAAGGTCCGGCCGCTCGTCCTGGACCTGCCGCCCACCGCTCCCCTGGACGAGGCGCTCGCCCGGCTGGAGGAGCTGCACGCCGAGTACCGCACCGAGTACGCCGCCTACTACAAGTGCCACGCTCAGCCGGACTCCCCGGCCATGCGCGGCGCCGACCCGGCGATCGTGCTGATCCCCGGCGTCGGCATGTTCAGCTTCGGCAAGGACAAGCAGACCGCGCGGGTGGCGGGCGAGTTCTACGTCAACGCGATCAACGTGATGCGGGGGGCGGAGGCCGTCTCCACGTACGCGCCGATCGAGGAGTCGGAGAAGTTCCGCATCGAGTACTGGGCTCTGGAGGAGGCCAAGCTCCAGCGGATGCCGAAGCCCAAGCCGCTCGCGACGCGGGTGGCGCTGGTGACGGGCGCGGGCAGCGGGATCGGCAGGGCGATCGCGCACCGGCTGGTGGCCGAGGGCGCGTGCGTCGTGGTCGCGGACCTGAACGCGGAGGGCGCCGCCGGCGTCGCCGAGGAGCTCGGCGGCCCGGACAAGGCCGTCGCGGTGACCGTGGACGTGACGGACGAGGAGCAGATCGCGTCGGCGTTCAGGACGGCCGTGCTCGCCTTCGGCGGGGTCGACCTCGTCGTCAACAACGCGGGCATCTCCATCTCCAAGCCGCTCCTGGAGACGACCGTCAGGGACTGGGACCTCCAGCACGACATCATGGCGCGCGGCTCGTTCCTGGTGTCGCGCGAGGCGGCCCGGGTGATGACCGCGCAGGGGCTCGGCGGCGACATCGTCTACATCGCCTCCAAGAACGCCGTGTTCGCCGGCCCGAACAACATCGCGTACTCCGCCACCAAGGCCGACCAGGCGCACCAGGTGCGGCTGCTCGCCGCCGAGCTGGGCGAGCACGGCATCCGCGTCAACGGGGTCAACCCCGATGGCGTGGTGCGCGGTTCGGGCATCTTCGCGGGCGGCTGGGGCGCGCAGCGCGCGGCCGTGTACGGGGTGCCGGAGGAGAAGCTCGGCGAGTTCTACGCCCAGCGCACCATCCTCAAGCGGGAGGTGCTTCCCGAGCACGTCGCGAACGCGGTGTTCGCGCTGACGGGCGGGGACCTGACGCACACCACCGGTCTGCACGTCCCGGTGGACGCGGGCGTCGCCGCCGCGTTCCTGCGATGACAGGCGTGACGGGTGTGGCAGAAGTGAAGGGTGTGAAATCGTACGCCGCGGTCGACCTCGGCGCGTCCAGTGGGCGCGTCATGGTCGGCCGCGTCGGGCCCGACAGCCTGGAGCTGGCCGAGGCCCACCGCTTCCCCAACCGGCCGGTCCGCGTGCCCGAGGGGCTGCGCTGGGACGTGCTGGGGCTGTACGCCGGTGTGCTGGACGGGCTGCGGGCGGCCGGTGCGCACAGCGGCGGTCGGCTCGACTCGGTCGGCATCGACAGCTGGGCCGTGGACCACGGGCTGCTGGACGCGGACGGCGCCCTGCTCGGCAACCCGGTGCACTACCGGGACACCCGCACCGAGGGCGTCGCGGAGAAGGTGTGGGCCACCGTGCCCGCCGCCGAGCTGTACGCGGCGACCGGGCTCCAGTACGCGCCGTTCAACACGCTGTACCAGCTGGTGGCAGCCGGGTCATCGGCCCAACTCGCGCAGGCCGAGCGCCTGTTGCTCGTACCCGACCTGCTGGCGTACTGGCTCACGGGCGAGCAGGGCACCGAGCTGACCAACGCCTCCACCACCCAGCTCATCGACCCGCGCACCCGCGACTGGTCGTACGACGTGGCGGCCCGCCTCGGCATCGACCTGGAGCTCTTCCCGCCGCTGCGGCGGCCCGGTGATCCGGCGGGTGTGCTGCTGCCGCGGGTGCTGGAGGAGACCGGGCTGACCGGTCCGGTGCCGGTCACGACGGTCGGCTCGCACGACACGGCGTCCGCGGTGGCCGCCGTGCCCGCGACACCCGCGACCGGCGAGCGCTTCGCGTACATCTGCACCGGCACCTGGTCCCTGGCGGGCCTGGAGCTGGACGCGCCGGTGCTCACCGAGGCGAGCCGGGCGGCCAACTTCACCAACGAGCTGGGGCTCGACGGCACGGTCCGCTATCTGCGCAACATCATGGGGCTGTGGCTGCTCCAGGAGTGCGTACGGGAGTGGGGCGACCCGGACCTCGGGGAGTTGCTGCGGGAGGCGGAGGGGGTACCGGCGCTGCGGTGCGTGGTGGACGCGGGGGACGCGGCGTTCCTGGCACCCGGCCGGATGCCCGAGCGGATCGCCGAGGCGTGCCGGGAGTCGGGGCAGCCGGTGCCCGGCACGCCCGCCGAGACCACCCGCTGCATCCTCGACTCGCTCGCCCTGGCCCACCGCCGGGCGGTCGCGGAGGCGCAGGAACTCGCCGATCACCCCGTGGACGTGGTCCACATCGTCGGCGGCGGCTCCCACAACGAGCTGCTGTGCCGACTCACCGCCGACGCCTGTGGGCTGCCGGTGGTCGCGGGTCCGGCGGAGGCGGCCGCGCTCGGCAACGTCCTCGTCCAGGCCCGGGCCCACGGCCTGGCCGGCGACCGCGCGGAGATGCGCCGCCTGCTCGCCCGCACCCAGCCGCTCCGGCGGTACGAGCCGCGGGGGGACACGGCGGCCTGGCGGGCGGCACAGGCCCGGCTCACCGCTCGCTGACCGCGTCCGAGGCCCTCCCCGGCGCCGCGTCCCCGTCGTACCCTGCACACCAGCCCATGATCGACCGAAGGAGCCGCGATGCGTGTCGCCCTGTTCCTGACCTGTGTCAACGACACGCTCTATCCGGACACCGGGCGCGCCGTGGTGCGGCTGCTGACCAGGCTCGGCGTCGACGTCGACTTCCCCGCGGGCCAGACCTGCTGCGGGCAGGCCCACTACAACACGGGGTACCGGCACGAGGCGGAACCGCTGGCCCGGCGGTACGCCGAGGTGTTCGGGGAGTACGAGGCGATCGTGACGCCGTCCGGGTCGTGCGGCGCGATGGTGCGCGAGCTGTATCCGCGGATGGGTGAGCGGGCGCGCGCCGAGGGCCACGGGGGCGGCCTCGCCCGCACGCTGGCGCCGGTGGTGCCGAAGACGTACGAGCTGACCGAGTTCCTGGTGGACGTGCTGGGGGTGACGGACGTGGGCGCGTACTACCCGCACACGGTGACGTACCACCCGACCTGCCACGGGCTGCGTTCACTCGGCCTCGGCGACCGTCCGCTGCGGCTGCTGCGGGCGGTGCAGGGGCTGGAGCTGCTGGAGCTGCCCGGGGCGGAGGAGTGCTGCGGCTTCGGCGGCACGTTCGCCCTGAAGAACGCGGACGTCTCGGCGGCGATGGGCGCGGACAAGGCGCGCAACGCGGCCTCGACCGGTGCCGAGGTGCTGTGCGCCGCCGACAACTCCTGCCTGATGCACATCGGCGGCACGATGGCGCGGCTGCGGACGGGCACGCGTCCGGTCCACATCGCGGAGATCCTGGCGAGCACGGAAGAGGAGCCCCTGGCATGAGCGATCACGTCACCGAGGAGCCGGGCGCATGAGCGGGACCTTCGTCGGTATGCCGGCCTTCCCGGCGGCGGCGCGTGAGGCCGTGCACGACGAGACCCTGCGCGGCAACCTCCGGCACGCCACGACCACGATCCGCGCCAAGCGCGCGAAGGCGGTCGCCGAGGTGCCGGACTGGGCGGCGCTGCGCGAGGCCGGCAAGCAGATCAAGGACCACACCCTGCGCCACCTGGACCGGTACCTGGTCCAGTTGGAGGAGGCGGTGACGGCGGCGGGCGGGACCGTGCACTGGGCCGCTGACGCCGACGAGGCCAACCGGATCGTGACGTACCTGGTGAAGGCGACCGGCGAAACGGAGGTCGTCAAGGTCAAGTCGATGGCCACGCAGGAGATCGGCCTCAACGAGGCCCTGGAGGCCGAGGGCATCCGCGCCTACGAGACCGACCTCGCCGAGCTGATCGTGCAGCTGGGCGAGGACCGGCCCTCGCACATCCTCGTTCCCGCCATCCACCGCAACCGCGGCGAGATCCGCGACATCTTCCGCTCGGAGATGGGCGAGTGGGGCCGCCCGGCACCGGACGGACTTACCGACACGCCCGCCGAGCTGGCCGAGGCGGCCCGGCTGCACCTGCGGGAGAAGTTCCTGCGCGCCAAGGTCGGCATCTCCGGGGCCAACTTCATGGTCGCGGAGACCGGCACCATGGTGGTCGTGGAGTCCGAGGGCAACGGCCGGATGTGCCTGACCCTCCCCGAGACGCTGATCTCGGTCGTCGGCATCGAGAAGCTCGTGCCTACCTGGCGGGACCTGGAGGTGTTCCTGCAGACCCTCCCCCGTTCCTCGACGGCCGAGCGCATGAACCCGTACACCTCGATGTGGACCGGCACGACCGACGGCGACACCGCGGACGGGCCGGGCGCCTTCCACCTCGTGCTGCTCGACAACGGCCGCACCGACACCCTCGCCGACGAGGTCGGCCGCCAGGCCCTGCGCTGCATCCGCTGCTCGGCGTGTCTCAACGTCTGCCCGGTGTACGAGCGGGCGGGCGGCCACGCGTACGGCTCGGTCTACCCCGGACCGATCGGCGCGATCCTCAGCCCGCAGCTGCGGGGCACGCGCAGCGAGATCGACGCGTCCCTGCCGTACGCCTCCTCGCTGTGCGGCGCGTGCTACGAGGTGTGCCCGGTCGCGATCGACATCCCCGAGGTGCTGGTGCACCTGCGGGAGCGGGTCGTGCAGGGTGGCGTCGTCACCGAGCGGGGCGGCAAGGTGCTGCTCAGGCCCGCGAAGGGGCACGCGGCCGAGCGGGCGGCGATGCGCGCGGCGCGCTGGGCGTTCGGCCGGCCCGGCGCCCTGCGCGCCGGGCAGCGCCTGGCGTCCCGTACCCGCCGGTTCCATCCGCGGACGCTGCCGGGCCCGGGCCGGGCGTGGAGCGCGAGCCGGGAGCTGCCGCCGGTGCCGGCGGAACCGTTCCGCGACTGGTGGCAGCGCACCAACGGTGGGAAGGACGGCGCGAAGTGAGCAGCAGGGACCTGATCCTCGGCCGGGTGCGGCGCGCTCTCGCGGACGTACCGCGCGACGAGGCCCCCTACGAGCGGGCCGTCGACCGCGGCTATCTGCGCGAGCACGGTGACCGGAGCGTCGAGCGGACGGTGGAGCTGCTGGCGGAGAACCTGGCGGACTACCGGGCGCTCGTGCACCGCTGCACGGACGGGGAGCTGCCCTCGATGATCGCCGGGCTGCTCGCCGCGCGGGGGTCGGAGACGGTGCTCGTCCCGCCGGGTCTGGCCACGGACTGGCTCGCCGCGAGCGGCGCCGAGCGGGTCCCGGACCGGGCCGCGAGCACCCCGCACGAACTCGACCGCGTCGACAGCGTGGTGACCGGCTGCGCGGTCGCCGTGGCCGAGACCGGCACGATCGTGCTGGACGGCTCCCCCGACCAGGGCCGTCGCCGGATCACGCTCGTACCCGACCACCACATCTGTGTCGTACGCGTCCCCGAGCAGGTCGTCTCCTCCGTGCCGCAGGCCCTCGGACGCCTCGCTCCGGGGCGCCCGCTGACGTGGATCTCCGGTCCGTCGGCGACCAGCGACATCGAGCTGGACCGGGTGGAGGGGGTGCACGGGCCGCGCACGCTGGAGGTGGTGCTCGTCGGCGGGTGAACGGGCGTCGTGACGGTCGCGGCGGTGGCGGTGGCGGTGGCCGTGTGACGCGGCCGCCCGCCGCCCGGTCCTTCCGGGGCCTGTCGGAACGGGGTGGGTACGGTCCCACGTCATAGGTGCGCGGTCCTCTTACCTGGCATCCCCGAGATGCGGCCGGGCGCTCGGCGCAGTGCCATGGAGGGACCAGCTCCCATGGAGGGACCATGGGAAGTCGACTGGCGGTCTCCGTCAGGCCGGAGGGGACGAGGGAACCATGACCTCACAGGACCGACGGGGCCACCGGCCCCCCGCGACACCCACCGACAGCACCGGCACGACCGACATCACCGACACGACCGGTACCACTGGCACGACCGACACCACCGATGTCACCGGTATCGACACCAGCAGCCACACCGACAGCGACACCGACACCGACACCGACACCGACACCGACGGCAGCGTCGACCGGATCTTCGCGCTGCAGGCGGAGATCGGCCAGCTCAAGGAGGCCGTCACCTCGCACGCCGTCGTCGACCAGGCGATCGGGATGATCGTGGCCATGGGGCGGGTGACGCCCGAGCAGGGCTGGGCGGTGCTGCGGGAGGTCTCGCAGCACACGAACGTCAAGCTGCGCAACGTGGCGGAGCTGATCATCGTCTGGGGCCGGAACGGGGAGCTGCCGGAGGACATCCGCGCGGAGCTGGAGGACACCATCGACCGGTACGGACCCACCCAGCTGCCGGGCGCGCCACCGCTTCCCTGACGTCGTGGGTTTCGCCCGGGCCGGCCTGGTTAGCCGGGACGGCGTGGCACCGCTCTCGGCGAATCCCTCCCGGGAGGGTTCGGCAGTGAGCCCGCCGGCCGGCCGCCCGGCCGGGTCCTCGCGGACCCGGCCGGCGCGCCCGCGTCGGACTCGGAACCCGTGTCACATGAAGCCCGTGTCACACGGAGCACGTGTCACACGGACTCGGTGAGCAGTTCCTCGCGCAGCCGGGCGCAGCAGCCGCTGATCAGCCGGGAGACGTGCATCTGGGAGATGCCGAGCTGCGCCGCGATGCGGCTCTGCGTCATACCGCGGAAGAACCGCAGGTAGAGAATGGTGCGCTCACGCTCCGGGAGCGACTGCAGACAGGGTTTGACGGACTCACGGTCGACGACGAGGTCGAAACCGCCGTCCGGTCCGCCGAGGGCGTCCCCCAGCGAGAAGCCGTCGTCACTGCCCTGCAGCTCGGCGTCGAGCGACAGGGCGCTGAAGCATTCGAGCGCCTCCATCCCGACGAGTACGTCGTCCTCGCTGAGGTGGGCGTACTCGGCGATCTCGGCGATGGTCGGACTGCGTCCCGAGACGGTCTGGGAGAGTTCCTTCGACGCCGCGCGGACCCGGTTGCGCAGGTCCTGAACGCGGCGCGGCACGTGCAGGACCCACATGTGGTCACGGAAGTGCCGTTTGATCTCTCCGGTGATGGTCGGGACGGCGTAGCTCTCGAAGGCGTTGCCGCGTACGGGTTCGTAGCGGTCGACGGCCTTCACCAGCCCGAGGGCCGCGACCTGGCAGAGATCCTCGGTGGACTCTCCGCGGCCACGGAAACGAAGCGCTATCCGCTCGGCCATCGGCAGCCACGCCGATACGATCTCGTCGCGCAGCGCCTGCCGCTCGGGCCCGTCGGTCAGTTCCCTGAGCCGTTCGAACGCCTCGGCCGTGTCGGGTGCGTCGTCGTGCGGGTGTTGCTTCGTTCTGACGGTGATGCGCATGTGCGTCGCATCTCCCTCCGCGAGTGACCGGGCAGTCACCATGGGAGCGCGCGCTCGGACCTTACGGGAGGACACCCGGGGTCTGGCGGACCAGCTCCCACGGACGTGCCTCCTGTCCGAAGCACTGACGTGGAATTCCCACCCCAGGAACACGCCAACCAATTCCGGCAGAACATTTCCAGAAGAGGGAATTCCGTGCGTGACGCAGGGCAGTCGGCCGGATCTTCTGCACTGTCGACAACAGCCTATTCCCGTGCGGACGTGACCGCGAATCGGCCCGAGCACCCGCCTTCCGTTCTCTCGCGGTCGTCGCGCCGGATCGGCCGGTTCCGGAAAAGCGGACGGATTCGCGGGCGGGCCGTCGGCAGCCACTCGGGCGCGGCATCACCGAGCGGTTCCGGAGCGCGGCCGACGGCTCCGGTCGTCGCGGCCCGTCAGACCTCCTTGGCGGGCCAGCCCAGCAGACGGGCACCGATCACCGCGGTCTGCAGGGCGTACCGGTGCATGGGTTCGGACGGGTCGGCGCCGGTCAGCTTGCGGATGCGGTCGAGACGGTAGGTGAGGGCGCGCACGCTGAGGTTGAGGCGCCGGGCCGCCTCCGCCGCGACGCACCCGCTGTCGAAGTAGGCCGTGAGCGTGTCGATCAGCGGCTGGGCGCCCCCTCGCGCGCCGCGCAGCGGGCCCAGCGTGCCCCGGACGAGGTCGGCCATCGCCTCCCGGTCACGGGTGAGGACGGGGTAGACGAGGAGTTCACCGGCGCGCAGCACGGGCTCGTCCAGTTCGAGCCGGGCAGCCAGTTCCAGGGCGTTGAGGGCCTGCTCGTAGGAGCGGACGACGCCGCCCGGGCCGGGGTGGGCCTGCCCGATGGCGACCCGCCCGCCGTCGGTGGCCGCGTGGGCCTGTTTGGCGAAGAACGCGAGGATCTCGTCCTGGTCGCCGGGGGCGATGCAGACGAGCCGCCCGCCCTTGGTGGTCAGCAGGATGCGGCGCTGGCCGAACCGGGCCAGCAGCGCGCTCTCCACCTGCCGGGTGGCCGGGTCGGTGTCGTCGACCAGCCGGTCGCCCTGGGCCACGGCGACCGCGTGCGCCCGGGACAGGAGCAGTCCGAAGCGTTCCGCGCGTTCGGCGAGCCGGCCGAGGTCGCTGCGGCCGTACAGCAGGTCGTCGATGAACTCGCGGCGCGCCGCCTCCTCCTGCCGTACCGCCAGTCGCTGCGCGCGTTCGTGTCCCTCGGCGAAGGCGTCCACCGCGTACTCGATCGCCGCGAGCAGCCGGTCGGTCCCCGTCCTGGGGAGGCCGGGCCAGATCTCGCGGGTCGCGGACAGGTACTGGCGGACCGGACCTCGCAGCCCGTGTCCCTCCTCGGCGGCGCGCTCGCCCTGGGCCCGCAGGGACTCCAGTTCCTCACGCGTGAGCCGGCGGCCGGTCGCACAGACGTCCGCCAGAATCCGGGCGTACCCCTCCAGGTGATCGTCGGACAGCGCCCGTCCCGTCACGTTTCCTCCCCCGCTGCTCGCCGCACTCCTGTCACATTCTTAACGTCCCGCGGGCCGGGGTGCCGTCCCGGGGTGCCGGGCGGGCGCGCACCACGGTGGCCAGCGGTCAGGTCCCGGGTGCCGCCCCCACCCCGTCGGGGCGGCGCCCGGGACCTGACGGACCGCCGTACCGGGACCCCGTGGACCGGACCGGAGGGCCCGGGGAGGTCCCGGCGGTTCAGCCCTCGATCGGGACCTTCCCGTTGGTGCCGGCGGACTTCTCGGCGGCCGGGGCGTCCCCGTCCGTGCGCCGCGTGATGCCCTTCAGCAGCTCGGCGAGGTCGACGCCCGTGGTGGCGTTGAGGAGCTCGACGCCCTGGGCCACGTTGTCGGCGACGGTGCGGGAGAGCTGGGAGGCGCCGTCCGTGGAGATGACCGTCATCTTGTCCACGGCCGCGAGCGGCTCGGCGGCCTTGCCGACGACCTGCGGCAGCACCTCGACGAGCATCTGCAGCACGGCCGCGTCGCCGTACCGCCCGAACGCGTCGGCCTTCTTCTCCATCGCGTCGGCCTCGGCGGTGCCCTTGGCGGTGATCGCCGCGGCGTCCGCCTCACCCTCCAGCCGGACCGCCTCCGCGAGCGCGCTGCGGCGCTGCTTCTCGCCCTCACCGGTGAGGCGGGACCGCTCGGCCTCCGCCTGGGCGGCGGCGATCTCGGCCAGCCGCTCGGCCTCGGCCTGCTTGACCCGGGCCACCCGCTTGGCCTCGGCCTCCTGCTCGGAGGCGTACCGCTGGGCGTCGGCGGGCTTGCGGACCTGGGTGTCGAGCTGCCGGTCGGTCAGTGCGGCCTGCCGCTCGGCGACCTTCTCCTGCTCGGCGAGGATGTCCTGCTGCCGGGCCGCCTCGGCCAGCGGGCCGGCGGCGGCCGCACGGGCGGACGCCTCGTCGGTCTCGGCCTTGATCTCGGCCTGCTTGAGGGCGAAGGTCCGCTGGGCGACGGCGATCTCCTCCTCCGCCTTCAGCCGGGCCTGCTCGGCGGCGCGCCGGGCCACGGCCTCGGCGATGTCGGCCTCCTGCCTGGCCCGCGCGGCCTCCGGCCGGCCGAGGTCGGCCAGGTAGGAGCCCTCGGTGGTGATGTCCTGGATCTGGAAGGCGTCCAGGACAAGTCCCTGTCCGGAGAGGCTCGCCTCGGCCTCCTCGGCGACCTGCCCCGCGAAGACGGCCCGGTCGCGGATGATGTCCTCCACCGACATCCGGCCCACGATGGCGCGCAGCGCTCCGGAGAGCACCTCCTGGGTGAAGCCGACGATGCCGTCCTGCTGCATCAGGAACCGCTGGGCCGCGGCCCGGATGGAGTCCTCGGTGCCGCCGACCTTGACGATGGCGACGCCCTCCAGGTTGGCCTTGACGCCGCGCAGGGTGACGGCGCCGCGGACCGCGACCGGGATGTGGCGGGAGGACAGGTCGAGGGTGAACTTCTGCTGGACGAACGGCACGACGAAGACGCCGCCGCCGACCACGACCTTCTGGCCGCTGTTGTCGGTGAAGATGCGGCCGGTCTCCGGATCGGTGGCCTTCTTGCCGCGCCGGCCGGTGATGATGAACGCCTCACTGGGACCCGCGACCTTGTAGCGGGTGATGACGACCAGTGCGACGAGGACGAGGAGTACGACGACTCCCGCCACTGCTATGGCGACTGAACTCATGACGGTGACCCCTTCAGCCCTCCCAGGGGACGGCGTGTGGAACGAGAACGGTGCGGTGGTGCGGGTGCGCGCGAACGCTGCCCGGTGGCCGGGCGCGGTGACCGGGCGCGGTGACCGGGCGCGGTGACGGCCCGGTGTGCCGTCGCGGGCCTGCCGCCGGTTCAGCGTTCGACGAGGCGTACGGAGACCGCGGTACGGGACAGGGTCTCCGCGACCCAGACGTCGGCGCCGCGCATGACGGCGACCGGGCTCTTCGCGGCGAGTTTGACCGGCTGCCCGCCCAGGTGGACGAGGACCTCGCCGTAGCCGTCGGCGGGGATGGCCGTGACCACGCGGCCGGGCGCCCCGATCAGGTCGTCGCCGCGCGGGGCGGCCCCCGACCGGTCGGCCATCAGGGCGCGGACCAGCCGGTAGGTCACCCAGCCCGTGGCGAGCCCGGCGGGTACACCGACCGCGACGGCACCGAGGGTGCCCAGGTCGGTGGTGCCCAGGGCGATGGCTCCGGCGAAGCCGAACATGGACACGAAGCCCGCGATCACCGGCAGCGACAGCAGCCCGTCGAGCAGGCCGTCCAGGGCGCCGACGCCGTCGAGGAGCCCCTCGAGGAGACCGTCGAGGAGCAGGGACAGGGCGAGCAGCACGACCCCCGCAATGCCCAAACCGAGAAACCAGGCCATCCGCGCTCACCGCCTCATCCGCTTGCTGTCCGGCCGGTGTACGCATGTTCACATATGAGTGGACCTTTTTACATTGCCTGATTCCGGCAGTCTTAACGCGTTCTTAATGCCGCTTTCCGGCCATCGGCGGGCAGCGGCACCGGTCGGCGGGCCGCCGGTCAGCGCACCCTTCCGCGCGGTTTCAGCGGCGTCGGCGGCAGGTCGGGGGCGCGCAGGGGCGCGCCGTCGTAGCCCTTGACCTCGCCGAAGCGGGAGCCCGTCGTCCAGTCCGCACGCGCCTGCTCGATCTCCGCCTGGCTGCGTCCGATGAAGTTCCACCACATGACGAGCTCCTCCTCGAACGGCTCGCCGCCGAGGAGCATCAGGTCCGCGCCGCCGTCGGCGCGCAGCGGCAGTCCGGTGCGGCCGCAGCCCAGGTAGAGCATCGAGCCGGGCAGCACCGGGACGCCGTCCACGTACGCCTCGCCGGACATGGAGAGGACCGCGTACTCGAAGTCCCGCTCCAGCGGCAGCGTCACGTCGGCGCCGCGCGCGAGCGCCAGGTCGGCGCCGACGATCGGGGTGTACGTCGCGCCGGGCGAGGTGGCGCCGTCGACGGTGCCCAGGAGCAGCGTCGCCCTGAGTCCGGGGGCGGTCACCACCGGCAGGTCCGCGTGGTGCTCGAAGTGCGGTTCGGTGTGCCGGTGACCGTCCGGCAGGGCGACCCAGAGCTGGGCGCCGTGCAGGAGGCGCGCGTGCGGGCGGGGGCTCTCCTCGGAGTGGCTGATCGCCCGGCCGGAGGTCATCAGGCCCAGTTCGCGCGGCCGGATCGTCTGCAGGCTGCCCGTGGAGTCGCGGTGCAGCACCTCGCCCTCGTGCAGCCAGCTCACCGTCTGCAGCCCGGTGTGCGGGTGCGGCGGGACCTGCATGCCGGGCTCGTCGGCGATGTCGTCGGGGCCGTAGTGGTCGACGAAGCACCAGGCGCCGACCATGCGGCGGCCCAGGTTGGGCAGCAGCCGGCGCACCTCGGTGGTCTCCCCGAGCCGCACCGGCCGGGGACTGAGGAGTTCACGCACCGGTTCCGCCACCACGAATCCCCGGCCGCCGCACGCCGCGGGCACCGCCACCCGGTCAAGGTTGCTCATGCCGCCCAAACTAGACCCGCCGGACCCCGCCCGTCAGTCGCTCGCCCGGTCCGCCACTCCGTCGCCGGTGGCCGGCGTCTCGGTGGTGGAACGCGGTGGTCGAACGCGGTGGTCGAACGCGGTGGTGGAATGTTCAACCGTCTCGTGGGGTTGTAGCCGCCGGAACACGGAGGAGGCCACGATGGACACGACGTACTACGAGCACGGGACGGCCGCGGAGCGCTGGGAGCGGGCGCACCTGTTCTTCGACGCCAAGGAGTACACCGCCGCGGCACACGTCCTCGCCGGGCTGGTCGACGAGGTCCCGGGACAGATCGGACCGCGGCTGCTGCTGGCGCGCGCCTACTACCACTCGGCCCAACTGAGGCGCGCGGAGAGCGAGTTGCGCGTCATCGTCGAGCGCGACCCGGTGGAGCACTACGCCCGGCTGATGCTGGGGCGCACGCTCGAGCGGCAGGGGCGGCACGAGGAGGCGGAGCGGCACCTGCGGATCGCCTCCGCCCTCGCGGGCGACTTCGAGCAGCTCCCGTAGGGCGCCGCTCCCCCTCGGCCTCGTGCCGCTACCGGGCGTAGGACCGTTCCCCCCGCCGGTGGGCGATCTCCCCCAGGACGACGTCCACCGCGATGAACACGGCGAGCGGGATGCCCAGGAGCGGCACGAAGTAGCCGAGCACGGCGACCACCACCAGCGCGGGCACCAGGATCTGCGGGGGCACCTGCTGCCAGGCGCCACGTGGGATCGGCCGGCCGAAGGCCGAGCCGCGGCCCCGCTGCCACCACATGCGGTAGCCGAGCAGGACCAGGCCGGCCAGGGAGAGGCCGAGGGCGATCAGGACCAGCTGGTTGGGCAGGCCGAAGAGGGTGCCCATGTGGGCGTCGATGCCCCAGCGGGCGAGCTTGGCGAGGACCGGGAAGTCGTCGAACCGGATGGTGTCCGTGACCTCGGCCGTCACCGGGTCCACGGCCACCGCGTCCTGCTTCGAGGGCCAGCTGCGCTGCACCTGCTGCACGACGTACCCGGTGGAGGCGTCGGCGGGCGGCACGATCTCCACCGGGTCGCCGAGGCCCTCGGCGCGCGCGGCGGCGAGGATGTCGTCGAGGTCGCCCTCGTGCTCGGCGCCGGCCGGCTCACCGGCGTCCCCGTGGCCCTCGTGGACCGCGTGGTCGCCCACCGACGCCGAGATCGTCGGGGTCGCCTGCCTGATCTGGTCGCGCAGGGTGGCGATGTTGGCCCCGGCATACGCCGACCAGGTCAGCCCCGTCGCCGACAGGAAGAAGAAACCCAGGGCGGCCCAGGCGCCGACGGTGCCGTGCAGGCCGAGGACACGGCGTCGCCCGCTCGTGCCGCGCACCTTGCGCCGGGCGCGGCGGCGGCCGAACCAGAGCACCAGCCCGCCGGCCGCGATCACCCACAGCCAGCTGGCCGCGAGTTCGCTGTAGAGGCGGCCGGGCTCGCCGAGGTGCAGATCGCGGTGGAACCTGTCGATCCAGGTCCGTACCGGCAGCGCACCGGTCGACCCGTACTGTTCGAGCGAGCCGCGCACCTCGGCGGTGTACGGGTCGACGAACACCGCGAGCGTGTTGTCCTCGCCGGTGCCGGGCACCCCGGACAGCATCACCCGGGTCGTGGCGTCGTCCTTTGGTGACGGCCGCACGGCGGCGAGCGCGCCCTCGGGGTGCTCCTCCCGCGCGGCGGCGACCTGTTCCGATATCGGCAGCTTGCGCTCGCCGACCGCCGGGACGGTCAGCTCGTCCGCGTACATGATCTTCTCGAGCGGGTACGAGGCCGCGTACAGGGCGCCGGTCAACGCGGCGACCAGCAGGAACGGGGCGACGAGGACACCCGCGTAGAAGTGCAGCCGCAGGACGAGCGCGGTCAGCGCCGCCCGGGTTCTCGCCTGGCCGGCGGCGGGTTCGGGGGAAGGATCCCTCCCGGGTGACTCCGGGGACTCGTCCTTCTCGGCCGAGGGAGCGGTGGACATGGGCGGGGTCCTCCAGGGAGGCAGGGAACGGTGGGGCGCTCCAGTAGTCGGACCGCGAAGGGCCACAGTTCCCGCGGGCGTTGGTGACCTGGGTCACATGGGTGGAGGGGTGGGGGCGGTCCGTCCGGCCTCCCGTGCCGCGAGGCGCCTCGCGGCACGCGGGCCCTCTTGGCATGCTGGCGCGATGGCTTCCGACAGCGACCGCACGACGTCCCCGGACCCCACCTCCGCCGCGCCCCGCCCGTCCCGACCGCTCCGACCGCTGCGCGACGTGGTCGGGCAACTGCTGGACCACGAGGGGCCGTTGCCGATCCTCGCCGCCGGCGACCCGGTGCTGCGCCACCCCGCCGAGCCCTTCGACGGCCAGCTGGACCCGGACCTGCTGGACCGGTTCGTCGCCGCGCTGCGCGCGACGATGCACGCCGCGCCCGGTGTCGGTCTCGCCGCGCCGCAGGTGGGGGTGGGCCTGCGGATCGCGGTGATCGAGGACCCGGCGCCGGTGCCCGAGGAGGTGCGCCGCGCGCGCGGCCGGGTGCCGCAGCCGTTCCGGGTGCTCGTCAACCCGTCGTACGAGCCGGTCGGCGCCGACCGCGCCGCGTTCTTCGAGGGCTGCCTGAGCGTGCCGGGCTGGCAGGCCGTGGTCGACCGGCCGGCCCGGGTGCGCCTCACGGCCCTGGACGAGCGCGGCCGGCCGGTGGACGAGGAGTTCTCGGGCTGGCCCGCACGCATCGTCCAGCACGAGACGGACCACCTGGACGGCACCCTGTACCTGGACCGCGCGGAGCCGCGCTCCCTCTCCTCGAACCAGGCGATGGCCCAGCTGTGGAACGACCCGACCCCGCACCGGGCCGCGCGGTCACTGGGCTTCCCGCTGCCGTGACCGGGCCGGGCCCCACCCGCGTCCGGGCCCGGCCCCCGTCGGCATGTCAGGAGTCGCGGAACGCCTCCAGCAGCCGCAGCCACACCTCACTGATCGTGGGGTACGCGGGCACCGCGTGCCAGAGCCGGCCGAGCGGCACCTCGCCGGCGATCGCGACGGTGGCCGAGTGGATCAGTTCGCCGACGCCGGGTCCGACGAAGGTGACGCCCCGGACGATCTCCCGTTCCAGGTCGACGACCATCCGGGCGCGCCCCTGGTAGCCGTCGGCGTACAGACCGGCCCCGGCCACCGAGCCCAGGTCGACGTCGACGGCCCGGACGCGGTGGCCCGCCTGCTCGGCCTCCGCGAGGGACAGGCCGACGGCCGCCGCCTCCGGGTCGGTGAACACCACCTGGGGCACCGCCGCGTGGTCGGCGGTGGCGGCGTGCGCGCCCCAGGGGTCGGTCAGCAGCGGGGCGCCGGCCGCGCGGGCGACGATGGCGGCGCCCGCGATGCGCGCCTGGTACTTGCCCTGATGGGTGAGGAGGGCGCGGTGGTTGACGTCGCCGACCGCGTAGAGCCAGTCGGTGTCCGTCACGCGGAGGGTGTCGTCGACGGGGAGCCAGGACCCGGGTTCCAGGTTCACCGTGTCGAGGCCGAGGTCGTCCGTGCGGGGTGCGCGGCCGGTGGCGAAGAGGATCTCGTCGGCCTCGATGCGGTCACCGCCGTCGGTGACGACCACCACCGTGCCGTTCTCCCGGGTGACCTCCTCCACCGAGGTGCCGGTGCGGACGTCCGCGCCCGCCTCGGCAAGCGCCTGGGCCACCAGTTCGCCCGCGAAGGGCTCCATGCGCGGCAGCAGGCCCTCGCCGCGCACGAGCAGCGTCACCTTCGAGCCCAGGCCCTGCCAGGCCGTCGCCATCTCCACGCCCACGACGCCGCCGCCGACCACCACGAGGCGGCCGGGGGCCTCCTCGGCGCTCGTGGCCTCGCGGCTCGTCCACGGCTTCACCGCGTCGAGGCCCGGCAGTCCGGGCAGCACGGCCCGGCTGCCGGTGCTCACGACGACGGCGTGCCGGGCGGTCAGCACCTGCCGCTCGCCGTCCGGTCCTTCGACCGTGACCCGGCGGGGTCCGTCCAGGCGCCCCTGCCCGCGGTACAGGTCCACGCCGATGCTCTCCAGCCACTCGACCTGCCCGTCGTCCTTCCAGTGGGAGGTGTAGTAGTCCCGGTGGGCGAGGACCGCGGCCGTGGCAGCCTTGTCGAAGGGCCCCTCCACGAGGTGGCGCAGCCCGGGTGTGCGGCGGGCGTCGGCGTGGGCGATCACCGGGCGCAGCAGGGCCTTGCTGGGCATGCACGCCCAGTACGAGCACTCGCCGCCGACCAGTTCGCTCTCCACGACCGCGGTGGTGAGACCGGCGGCGCGGGTGCGGTCCGCGACGTTCTCCCCCACCGGCCCGGCACCGATCACCACGACGTCGTACACCTTGGAATCCGTATCCGTCATGGGCCCAGTCTGGTCGGTGGTGTGCGCGGTCCGCCACACGGGTACGCGCGCGGAATACGCCGCCGGGGGCCGACGTTGTCGCCACCGGCTTCCCCCGGGCCCCCGATCAAGGAAGAGGGACGTACGCCATGAGCAGCAGCACCACCGTGGAGCTCACCAAGGAGAACTTCGACCAGACGGTCACGGACAACGAGTTCGTCCTGATCGACTTCTGGGCGTCCTGGTGCGGGCCGTGCCGTCAGTTCGCCCCGGTCTACGAGAAGGCCGCCGAGGACAATCCCGACCTCGTGTTCGGCAAGATCGACACGGAGGCGCAGCCGGAGCTGGCCGCGGCCTTCGGCATCCAGTCGATCCCGACGCTGATGATCGTCCGTGACCAGGTCGCCGTGTTCGCGCAGCCGGGCGCCCTGCCCGAGGCCGCCCTCGCGGACGTCATCGGCCAGGCGCGGAACCTGGACATGGACGAGGTCCGCAAGGCGGTCGCCGAGCAGCAGGCGCAGGCCCGGCAGAACGGCCGGCCGCAGGCGGAGGAGGGCGACGCGGGCCAGGCTCCGCAGTAGGCACGAGCGCGGTCCGCGCGACCGTACGGACGGCGGGCCCTCGGGGTCCCCGCCGAGGGCCCCGGCCCGGGCCGGGGGCCCGTGTCACATCCCCGGCGGGCATACGGCACAGGCCCTCAGCTCGACTCCCGGTGCACCACCCGGGAGCCGAGCACCTCGTGCGTCTCGGGCACTCCGGCGGGGTCACGGACCACGCGGTCGACCAGCTCGGCGAGATCGCGTCCGGCCGGCAGGCGCAGGTGGACCGTGCTGAGGCGGGGCCGCAGCAGCCGGCCGAGCACCAGGTCGTCGGCGCCCACCAGGGCCGTCTCCGCGGGGACGCGCACCCCCTCGTCCTGCAGGGCCCGCATCAGCAGCATCGCGTACTCGTCGTTGTACGCGAAGACGGCGTCCAGGCGTAAGGAGCGCCAGCTCGCGGCGAGTACGGCCGCGGCCTCCTCCTCGTAGGCGAGCGGCAGTTCGGTGACCGTCGCGTCCGTCCCCCGCACGGCCAGCCGTACGCCGGCGAGCCGGGGCCGGGAGAAGACGCCGAGCCCCCGTTCCCGGGGGACGACGACACCGATCCGGCGGCGGCCCCGCTCCACGAGGTGGGCGCCCGCCGCGCGGCCGACCTCCGTGTGGTCCATGACCAGCGCGTGCGCGCCCTCGACGTGCTCCGGGCCCATGGTGACGACGGCGCGGGCGCCGGAGCGCTTGAGGACGGCGACGCCCTTGGGGCCGAGTCCGTCGCCGGGCACGACGACGGCCACGGGGCGCAGTTCGGCCCAGGCGCGGGCGGCCTCGTCGCCGTGCAGGCCGGCGCCGCCGTACTGCACGACCGTGTAGTCGAGACGGCTGAGGGACCACTGGAGTTCGTCGAAGAAACGGCTGTAGAGCGGGCCCACGGGTACGTGCGGGGCGGGCATCAGGACCATGCGGCTGTGTCCGGCGCGCAGGCTGCGGGCCGCCGCGTGCGGGACGTACCCGAGTTCCTTCGCGGCCTCGTGCACCCGGCGGCGCGTGGGCTCGCTGATCCGGACGGCACTGGTGTTGTTGAGGACGTAACTGACGGTCGCTCGGGAGACACCCGCCAGGCGCGCCACATCGGCACTCGTCGGCACGGACGGGTGTACGGGCGACGGCGGGGCGGACTGATCAGATATCTGCACCATGACGTCAGGCATCCTTGCAGAAGCCGGAACAGCCGTGCGTGCGGGGGGACTTGAAGCCACGGCCGCGCACGTCAGGGTCGTGGTGCGCGCCGCCGGGCGCGTCCCCGGCGGCAACCGGTGTCCACTCCGAGGAGCTTTCGCCGCGCGCCGACGTGTCGACTACCATGCACAGTCGCCCGGGGGCGTGCAGTGCCCCTGGCAGGCATCGACCGGGGGACGACCATGGCGGGGACGACGAACGTCGACGACACCGAGCAGCTGCTGAAGGCGAGCCGCGGCTGCTCCGAGCTGGCCTCGCTGGTCCGGACCGCCGGCGACTTCCCGCGGAGCGACCTGGACGACGCGGCCGGGAGCCTGTCCGGCGCCTACTGGGACGGTCAGCTCGGCGCCGCGCTGAAGCACCTGGCGACCCGCTGGATGGACCACCAGTGCGAGGCGCTGCACACCTCGTACCGCGAACTGCACCAGAAGACCTGGGACACGTGGTCCGCGTACACCGGTGTGGAGACGGCCAACACGGCCATGCTCAGCGACGTGCAGGCCGACGTCCGCGCGACCTTCGGCTGACCCGCGCGCAGCGGACGTTCGACCACACGGAGAAACAACGGGGGCACCACCATGGCGATCACCTACGCCCAGCTCGACCACCTCAGCCTGTCCCGCCTCGACCATGCCATCACCGCGTGGGAAGAGGTGGTACGGAAGATGAAGGAGGTCGACCGCTCCCACGGCCCCAAGGCGCAGAAGCCCTTCGAGGCCGCGGGATGGACCACCACCGGGGGCGGCGCCGACACGGCCACGCTGGCCCACAGGCAGATCAAGGAGGCCGGGCACGAGGCCGACTCGGCTCTGAAGCAGGCCCTGGCGATCGAGAAGGTCCTCAAGGAGGCCCGCGCCGGTCTCAAGGCCCAGCAGAAACGGCTCCACGACTACGTACAGGAGACGACCGCGAACGGGAAGGTGCGGATCTCCGACCGGGGCGAGGTCACCTTCACCGACTCCGTCGCGGACGACCCCGAGCTCCGGGGGCAGCCCGGCTACGGCCAGGCCGTGGCCGCCGAACAGCGCCGCGTCGACGAGATCGCGGGCGAGATAAGCAAGATCCTCAGGGACGTCACGGAGGTCGACGACAGCGCCGCCGCGGCCCTGCGCTACAACGTCGGCAACGACAGGAACGGCTTCAACGAGCACGCCACCGGCAACATCGAGAAGGCCGAGGACCGCTACGACTCCGCCCGCGCCGTCCGCCTCGCGCACAAGGGCGAGGACATGAGCGACGGCGAGCTCAAGGAGCTCAACGGCCTCCTCAAGGAGCACAGGAACGACCCCGAGTTCGCGGAGCGGTTCGCGACCCGCATGGGCGGACGCGGCACGCTGGAGTTCTGGGAGGGCATGAACCTGCACGGCGACCCGGCCCCCGAGGGCGCCCGCAAGGAGCTTCTGGAACAGACCCGCAGCCAGCTCGGCGCGACCCTCGCCACCGCCACCCAGTCCGACAGCAAGGCGATGCAGGACTGGGAGAAGGAGGTGATCGCCGCGGGCCCCTACTCGATCGACGACAACCTCCACAAGCCCCGGGGCTTCCAGGTGATGTCGGACCTGATGGGCTCGGGCACCTACGACAGCGGATTCCTCCACGACTACGGGGACGCCCTGATCGAGCACGAGAAGAAGGCCACCAGGAACGGTGACTCCCTCAGCGAGGAGTACCTCGGCAGGACCTACGCCGGCGGCCTCGACGGCGACATCGACCTGACCAACCCGTGGGGCACCGACCCGATGACCGGCTTCATGACGGCTCTCGGGCACAACCACGAGGCTTCGACGGAGTTCTTCTCCGA
>NZ_JAVRHI010000384.1:0-7928 GCF_034105845.1 Streptomyces sp. CRN 30
CCACCGGGCGCCGGCCAGACCCGCCCGGACGGGTGGGGGCGGGCCGGCGACCGGCCCGCCCCGACCCACGCACACGCACAGGCACACGCACACGCACACGCACACGGATGGACGCGCACGCGCACATGGCGACACACAGCGACGGGTGAGACGAGGAGTTGTACCGCTGATGCCCAGGACGGCCGTACCCCAGGAGAGCGGCGCGGACGGAGCCGCGGCCGCGGCGTCGATCGGCGACCGGCTGGACAGGATGCCGATCACCGCCACCCACCGGCGGCTCACCGCGGTGGTGGGGATCGGGCTGCTCTTCGACACGTTCGAGAACAACCTCGCCGGCACCATCTCCAAGGTCCTCCAGGACGACTTCGCCTTCGACGGGACGACCCTCAAGCTCGTCCTGGCCTCGGCCTTCGTCGGGCAGTTCATCGGCGCGCTGACGCTGGGCAGGGTCGCGGACCGGTTCGGCCGGCGCCGCGCCTTCCTGGTCAACCTGGCGCTCTACTCCGGCTTCTCGCTGCTCGCGGCGTTCTCCCCCAATGCCGGGTGGCTGATCGCGACGCGGTTCCTGGCGGGCATCGGCATCGGAGCCGAGCAGACACTCTCCGACTGCTACCTCGCCGATCTGCTCCCGGCGTCGAAGCGGGGCCGGTACACGGCGTGGGCGTACACGCTCGCCTTCTGCGGGGTCCCCGCCGTCGGCTTCGCCGCGCTGTGGCTCGTACCGCTGAGCCCGCTGGGCATCGACGGCTGGCGGTGGCTGTTCGTCCTCGGCTCGCTCGGCTCCGTCGTGGTGTGGTTCCTGCGCCGCCGGCTGATCGAGTCACCGCGGTGGCTAGCCGCCAACGGGCGCGGGGCGGAGGCCGAGCGGCTGGTCGCGGCCATGGAGTCCGAGGTCCCCGCCGCCGGCCGCCCGCTCCCCGGCCCGGTGCCACGGGCCCACACACCGTCCCCGGGACACGGCTCCGCTCCCGGCCGGTCCGGTGAACAGCCCTGGCTGCGGGCCGTCTTCAGCAGGCGCTACCGCCGCCGTACGGCGATGCTGTGGACCTTCAGCGTCCTCTCCGTCTTCGGCTACTACGGCTTCGGCGCGCTGGCGCCGCAGATCCTGGCGGCCAAGGGCTACGACGTGGTGACCGGGCTCGGCTTCATCGCACTGTCCTTCCTGGGCTACCCCATCGGCTCCGCGCTCTCGCTGCCCGTCATCGACCGGTACGAACGAAGGACCCTGGTGGGTGCCGTGGCCGCCGCCATGGTGGTGACGGGCACCGGGTTCGCCTACGCGGACTCCGCGGCGCTCGTCGTCGCGTTCGGCTTCTGCTACACCCTGTGCAGCAACGTCTTCTCCAACGTGTCCCACGTGTACCTGGCCGAGCAGTACCCCACGGCCATCCGGGCGACGGCCTCGGGTGCCGCGTACTCCCTGTCCAAACTCAGCGCCGCCGCGCTCCCGTTCGTCCTGCTCCCGGTCCTCGACGCCCGCGGTCCCGGCGCGCTCTTCCTGGTGATCGGCGCGGCCATGGCGCTGCTCGCGGCGACGGTGCTGCTGCTCGGGGACCGGACCACCGGCACCCCCGTGGACGGCGCCCCCGCGAATGCCGCGGACCCTGTGGCGGCTCGCCGACCGGCCTGACGACCGCCACCTCGCTATCCGGAGCCGAACGGGCACATCGGCCGACGCACCCTCCTGCGGGCGACGGGAGCGGGCGCCGGTGTGCTCGCCGCCTCGGCGGTCCTGGCGGCGTGTTCGCCGTCGCCGAAGGGCGGCACGGGAAGCGGTGCGTCCGCTCCGGCCGAGGGCGGCGACGCGCCGATCGACAGCCTCACCCTCGCGCTGCCCTCGTCCGTCTCCTCCCTGGACGTCAGCCGCGAGTCGGGCATCCTCAACTACCTCATCTCGCCTGCCTGGGCCAGGAGTCGCTGCTCTCCGTCAGCCCCACCGGCAAGCTCGGCCCCGGGCTCGCGGAGTCCTGGAAGCAGCCCGACGCGAAGACGTACGTGTACACCCTGCGGCGCGGCGCCCGGTTCTCCGACGGCACCGAGGTCACCACCGACGACGTGCTCGCCTCCGTCGAGGCCGCCCGCGCCGACTCCAGTTCCCTCGCCTACGCCTGGGCCGGCGTCGCCTCCGTCAAGGCCACCGGCGCCCGCGAGATCACCGTCCGGCTCAAGGAGCCCGACGCCGCCTTCGCCTGGACACCGACCCCCGGCACCCTCCTGATCAGCAGCAAGGCGTTCCTCGGCAAGCACAAGGGCGCCGTCGGCACCCCCAAGTCGCTGCTGCTGGGCTCCGGTCCGTACCGGATCACCTCCTTCGCCGCCGACGACCACGTCCGGCTGGAGCGCAACGACGCCTGGTGGGGCGAGAAGCCGTCGCTGCGTTCGCTGACCCTGTCCTTCGTCCCGGACGCCGGGACCCGGCAGGTCGCCATGGAGTCGGGTTCGATCGACGGCGCCCTGGACCTGCCCTCCGACGAGGCGCGCGGCTGGGAGTCGACCGCGCGGGTCACCTACACCGGTGACCGCTCGGTGGTCGCCCTGGCCTTCGACACCGCCCAGGCGCCCTTCGACGACGTCCACGTCCGCCGCGCCTTCGCCCACGCCGCCGACCGGGCCGGCATGGCGGACGGCATCCTGCACGGCAAGGCCGACGTCGCCGCCACCCTGGTCTCGCCGGACATGTGGGGCGACCTGCTCCCCGCCGCCGACGTGGAGAAGGCGTACGACGCGCTGCCCGCGTACGCCTTCGACCTGGACGCGGCCAAGGCGGAGCTGGCGGAGTCGAAGCACGCGGACGGCTTCTCGCTCTCCCTGACCTACCCGGGCAGCGGCCCCCAGCTCGGCAAGGCCGCCCTCGCGCTGGCCGCCTCCCTGAAGAAGCTCGGCATCACCCTCGACGTCAAGGAGGTGACGCTGGAGCAGTGGATCGCCGACCTCGTGCCGGGCCGGAAGCCGTTGCAGTTCCTGTGGTACTTCCCCGTGACCGGTGACCCCTCCGAGCTGACCAACGCCTACCTCGACAGCACCGCCACCGCCACGAACCTGCCGCACTACGAGAACGCGGAGGTCGACGAGGCGCTGCGGGCGGCGCGCTCGACGACCGGACGGGCCGAGCGCGGCGAGCACCTGCTGACCGCTGTCCGCGCGGCCGCCGACGACCTGCCGTACCTGCCGCTGTGGTGGGCGCGGACAGCCACGGCCCTCGCCGGCGACCTGGTGCTGACGGAGCCCGGCGCGTTCGCTCTGATCGGGCCGTGGGCCACGCGGCTGAAGAAGACCGCCTCCTAGACCGGGTGCCGGGCCACTCCCCCGAGGCCCGGCACCCCACCCACCTCTTCTCTTCTTTTCTCTGCTCTTCTCTGCTTCTGACCCGAACGGAACCCGCATGCCCCACATCCCCGTCCGTCCCGGCGATCCGGCCTCGGCGGTCCGCAGGGTCCGGGAGGCGATGTCGGAGCTGTCCGGGCCGGCGGACACGCGGATCAGCCCGGACGGCCGGCTGGTGGCGGTCACCGTCTCGGGTCCCGGCGGGGCCGATGTCGTGGTCGTGCCCGCCGACCCGGACCGCGCGGCCCCGCCGCCGAGGCCCGGACCGGCGGTACGGCGCTCCCCGCGCTGGCTGCCGGACTCCCGCACGCTGCTGCTGATCGCCGAACCGGAACGTCCCGGCCCGCCGTCGCTCACCGCCTGGGACACCGTCGGCGGCTCCCGTGCCGTCCTGGCCACCGTCCCCGGCGCCGTCGAGGACCTCCTGGTCGCCGACGACGGCACCGAAGTCCTGCTGCTGGTGGCGGACGACGGCGCCGAACGCGACGGCATGCACCTCGGGCTGCCGGTGCGGCTGGGCCCCGACCCCGCCCCCGAGTCGTCGCGGCCCGGCGCCGGACGGCGCCGCCTGCTGCACGGCCGGCTCGCCCCGCCCGACCTCCTGACCGGCCCCGACGCCGCCCCGGCCGGCCTGCGCGACGCCGGACCGCGCGGCCTCACCGTCTGGAACGCGGCCTGGCGCGGGGGCCGTACGGCCGTCGCCACGGTGTCGGAGGAGACGCTGCCCGCCGGGTACTACGCCGCCCGCCTGGCCCGGATCGACCTCGCGAACGGCAGCGCCGTCACCCTGCACCGGCCCGCGGGACAGCTCGCCGCGCCCGCGCTCAGCGCGGACCGGCGGCATGCGGCGGTGGTCGAGGGCGTCTCCATCGTGGCCGGACGCCCGGTGCTGGCCGATCTCGCCGACGGCACGGTGACGGCGCCGACGGCGGCCGAGGACGTGACCTGGCTGCACCCCGTACCGGACGGCGCGGCGGACGGCCCGCGGCGGCTGCTCACCGCCGGGCCGCGCGGCACCGGCACCCGGGTCGCCGAGGTCCGCGCCGACGCGGACGCGCCGGGCGGCGCCCGGGTGGACGTGGCCTGGGAGGAGCAGGCCGTACTCACCGGCGCGGCGTTCCAGCCCGCGCTCAGCCTCAGCGCCGACGGCCGCACGGCGGCGACCGTGCGCGAGGCGCCCGGAGTGCCGCCGGAGGCCGTCGTCGCGCCGACCGGCGGTCCGGACGCCTGGTCCTGGCGCCCCGTCACCGCTCCCGAACCGGCCGTCGCGCGCGGCGAGGGCGGCTTCGGCGACCTGGCCGGCGTCCGGACCCGGGAGGTGACGTGGACCGCGTCCGACGGGCGGTCCGTCCACGGCCTGCTGCTGGACGCGCCGGGGGTCGCGGCGCCCGGCCGCGGTCCCGGTCCCGGTCCCGCCCGGGGTGCGGGAGGTCCGCGTCCCCTCGCCGTCCTCCTGCACGGCGGCCCGTCCTGGCTCTGGTCGGCCGGGTATGCCCCGGCCGACGTCCTCGGTCTTGGCCCCGCGCTGGCCGCCGCCGGGTGGCTGGTGCTGCTGCCCAACCCGCGCGGCAGCAGCGGCTACGGTCTCGACCACGCGCGGGCGGTCGTCGGCGGGTTCGGCGACGGCGACCTCGACGACGTCCTGTCCGGGGTCGGCCACCTCACCGCCGGGGGCGAGGCCCTGCCCGGCCGTGCCGCGGTGCTCGGGCACAGCTACGGTGGTTGGCTCGCCGCCCTGGCCTCGGCCCGTACCGACGTCTTCCGCGCGGCGGTCGTGGTCTCCGCGCCCACCGACTGGCTCAGTTTCGCCCATACTTCCGTGATCGGCGGCGGCTACGAGTACACGTACGGCATCGGCGACCCGGACACCGCCGCCGGCCGGTCGGCGCTGATCGGGCGTTCGCCGGTCTTCGCGGACGGCGGCACGGGCACCCCCACGCTGATCCTGCACGGCGAACGGGACCGGGTGACGCCGGTGGGCCAGGCGCAGGAGCTGTACCGGGCGCTGGCCCGCCGTGCCGCCGCCCCCGTCGAGCTGCACGTCTATCCCGGCGAGGGCCACGAGTTCACCGGCGCCGGCCACCTGCTGGACGCGGCCGTACGCACGGAGGAGTGGCTCACCCGGCACGTCGTCGGCACACCGGAAGTCCCGGGCGCGCCCGAAGCCCCTGGCCTGCTCCCGGTCCCCGGCGTACCCGAAGTCCCCGGCCCACTCGAAGTCCCCGGGGCGCCGGACCGTCCCGACCTGCCCGCGCCCGCCGCGCCCGCCGCGGCGTCCGCGGCGTCCACGGCGTCCGTGGACGCCCTCGCGAAGGACACCCCGTGACCGTCCCGTCCCCTCCCCCGCCGCTCTCCCATTGGGCGCGGCTGCGTGCCGCGCTGCCCGCCCGTCTCGTCCTGCGCCGGCTGGCCGGCACCCTGGGGCTGCTGCTGGTGCTCTCCGTCGCGGTGTTCGCGCTGCTGCGGCTGGCCCCCGGCGACCCGGCCCGCACCCTGCTGGGCACCCGCGGCGCCACGCCCGAGGCACTGGCCTCCGTACGGGCCGCCCACCATCTCGACGACCCGGTGGCGGTGCAGTACGGGCACTGGCTGACCACTGCCCTCGGCGGTGACCTCGGCACCTCCATCCGTACCGGCGAGACCGTGGCCGCCGCGCTCGGCGACCGGCTGGCGCTCACCGGCCAGCTGGTCCTCGCCGGGTTCGCGGTGGCGCTGCTGCTCGGTCTGCCGCTGGGCGTCCTGGCCGGGCTGCGGGCCCGGTCCGCGACCGACCGCGCCGTGCAGAGCCTCGGCGTGCTCGCGCTGTCGACCCCCGCCTTCGCCGGCGGACTGGTCCTGATCTACGTCTTCTCCCTCATGCTGGGCTGGCTGCCCGCCTACGGCCCCGGCACCGGCGGCGCCGACCGGCTGGCGCACCTGGTGCTGCCCGGGGTCACCCTCGGGCTGGCCGTCACCGCCGTGCTGCTCAAACTCACCCGGGCCGCGGTCGTCCGCGAACTGGGCCGCGAGCACGTCACCTTCGCCCTCGCCCGAGGGGTGCCCACCCGCACGGTGCTGCTGCGCTACGTGCTGCGCGGCGCCGTCGTCCCGGTCACCACCGGCATCGGCCTGGTCCTGGCGTACCTGCTGGCCGGGACCGTCCTCGTCGAGCAGGTCTTCGCCCTGCCCGGCCTCGGACAGCTCCTCGTCCAGTCGGTCACCTTCAAGGACGTGCCGGTGGTGCAGGCCGAGGCGCTGCTCATCGCGGCGCTGGTCTGTCTGGCCAACCTCGTCACCGACCTCACCCACCCGCTGGCCGACCCCCGGCTGCGCACCGTGAAGGGGCAGCGATGAAGACCGGTACCGCCCGGGGCGGCTCCCGGGTCCTGACGTGGGCGTGCGCGGCGGTCGCCGCGGTGTTGCTGGCCGCCGCCGTCGCCGGGCAGTGGGTGTTCCCCGACTGGGACCGGCAGGATCTGATGACCGGCGCCGCGATGCCCGGCGGCGGCCATCCGCTGGGGACCGACGGACTCGGCCGCGACATCGCGCGGATGCTGGTGGCGGGGGCCCGCGGCACTCTGGTGGGTGCCGCGCTCGTCGCCGCCGGTTCCATGCTGATCGGCAACGTGCTGGGCCTGGCGGCCGGTTATCTGGGCGGTGTCACCGACGCCCTGGTGCGCCGCTGGGCCGATCTGCTCCTCGCGCTGCCCGCGCTGCTGGTGACGATCGTGGTGGCGGGGATCGGCGGCGGCGGTTACGCCCTCGCCGTGTGCGTCCTGATCGTGCTCACCTCGCCCGGTGACATCCGGCTGGTCCGCTCGGCGGTGCTGGAACAGCGTCACCTCGCCTATGTGGAGGCCGCCCGCGTCCTCGGGCTGTCGAAGGTCACGGTGATGGTCCGGCACATCTGGCCCAACGTGCTGCCGGTCGTCGTCGCCAACACCCTGCTGAACTTCGCCGGTGCCGTCGTCGCGCTGTCCTCACTGTCCTTCCTCGGCCTCGGCGTGCCGCCCGGCGCTCCCGACTGGGGCCGGATGCTCGCCGAGAACCGCACGCTGCTGTACGACAACCCGTCGGCCGCGCTCGCCCCCGCCGTCGCGGTCGTCGTCTCCGCGGTGGTCCTCAACCTGCTCGGCGACCGGCTGTTCGAGTCCCGCGCCGACCGGAGGTCCTGATGTCCGACACAGAGGTTCCGCAGTCCGGCGCGCGGGTTCCGTCGGCGGCTTCCGCGCCCCCGGTGTCCGCCCCGCTGCTCGACGTGAACGGGCTCCGGCTCGTCGCCCGGCGGGCCGGGGCCCCCGCCCCCGTGCCGGTCCTGGACGGCGTCGGCCTGACCGTGGCGGCCGGGGAGTGCGTGGGCGTGGTCGGTGAGTCCGGCAGCGGCAAGTCGCTGGCGGTGCGGGCCGTCGCGGGGCTGCTGCCCGACGGGGTGAGCGTCGTGGGCGGCAGTGTGCGGCTCGCGGGCGAGGAGGTGCTGGGGCTGTCGCCGGCCGCCCGGCACCGCCTGCGCGGGCGCCGCGTCACGCTGCTGATGCAGGACCCGTTCACCATGCTCCACCCCCAGCTCACCTGCGGCCGGCAGATCGCCGACGGGCTGCGGCCCGGCCTCGGGGCCCCGGCCGGCG
>NZ_JAVRHI010000385.1:0-10498 GCF_034105845.1 Streptomyces sp. CRN 30
GGCGTCGGCCAGGGCCACGGCGAGGCGCGTGCCGTGCACGACCGCCCGGCCCGCGAGCCCACCGGGAGCCGCCCCGTCGGCGGGCACCGGAGGGGTCGGGCCGCCGGCAGCACTGGTCACGGCACGAGCACAGCAGCCCGCGCCGGGCGGGACATCACCCCCGGGGGGTGATCCGGAGTCACCGCGCCCCGTCCCGTGCGGTCCGCCCGGGCGCCTGGCGTTCGAGATCCTTCCGCACCTTGGCCAGCTCGCGGCGGGCCGCGTTCCCGACGTCGGGGTACCGGGGACCGATGCCGAGCAGCGTGTGGGCCAGCACGGCGCCGGCGCACAGGCGCGCGAACCACTTCCGGTCCGCCGGTACGACGTACCAGGGCGCCCGCTCGGTACTGGTGGCGGAGAGCATCTCGGAGAAGGCGTGCTGGTAGTCGTCCCACCGCGCACGCTCACGGACGTCGGCCGCCGAGAACTTCCAGTTGCGTTCGGGCACGTCGATCCGCTTGAGGAAGCGGACGCGCTGCTCCTCCTTCGACAGGTTCAGGAAGAGCTTGACGATCCGGAACCCGTTGTCGGTCAGGTGGCGCTCCCAGTCGTTGATCTCCCGGTACCTGCGGTCCCAGACGTCCGGGCCGCGCGCCGCCTCGGGCAGCCGCTGCCGCACCAGGTGTTCGGGGTGCACCCGCACCACCAGGACCTCCTCGTAGTGCGACCGGTTGAAGATGCCGATCTCCCCGCGCCGGGGCAGTCGGCGGACGTAGCGCCACAGGTAGTCGTGGTCGAGCTCCTCCGCCGACGGCACCTTGAAGTTGGACACGCGCACGCCCTGCGGGTTGATCCCGCTCATCACATGGCGGATCGTGCCGTCCTTGCCGCCCGCGTCCAGCGACTGCAGGCACACCAGTACGCCGACGGAGTTCTCCGCGGCCAGCCGCCGCTGGAGGTCGGCGAGCAGTTCGATGCCGGCGCGCAGGAGCCGGCGGCCCTCCTTCTTGCCGCGGACCCCCGCCAGGTAGCCGGGGTCGTAGTCGTCGGCCAGGTTCACCTTCGCCCCGGGTTCGACCCGCAGCGGCCGGATGAAATCCGCCACGCGTCCGGCCCTCTCGTCGGCCATCACCAGCACGCCCCTTCGTCACCGGCCCCGCGTCGCCCGCCGCACCCGGCTGCCGGGCCCTGGCAGCGTCCGCCGCCCCGTGCGGCACCCGCCTCACCCCCGGCGGGTGGTCCCGCGGCGGCGGAGGCCCTTGAGGGGTACGGCACCCGCGGCGTGCCGCGGCAATCGCCTCTTCGGGGTGATGCGGGCCACATTTCCGCGCGGCACGGTCCAGTCATGGAACCGACGATGCGAGAGCGATGGCCCGCGCGCGTCGCACTGGGGGCCGCCGGCGCGGCCGTGCTGGTCCTGTTCACGGGTGCGGCCCTGCGGTCCCCCGCCCTGGCGGCCGTGGGACTCGTCGGCCCGGCGCTCACCGCCGCCGGGATCTGGTGGAGCCTCACCCGGCGCGGCGCCCGGCGCGTCCTCGCCCGGGCGCTGGCCGTGTCGGCCCCGCTGTGGGTCCTGTGGGAGTACGCCTCGGCCCGGCTGGGATGGGCCGCCGCCGTGTCGGCGCTGCTGTGGCTGGCCGCGGCCGGCGCGGGCCGGACCGCCCTCGTACGGCACGACGCGCCCGTCCCGCCGCCCGAGCATCCGGCACCCGAGATCCACCACCCCTTCGTGATCATGAACTTGCGCGCGGGTGGCGGCAAGGTGCGCAAGCTCTCGCTGCGCGAGCGGGCCGAGGCGCTGGGCGCCGAGGTGCTGCTCCTGGAGTGGCGCGGCCGGACCGACGTCGCCGAACTGGCCCGCAAGGCCGCCTCCGAGGGCGCCGACCTGCTGGGCGTCGCGGGCGGGGACGGCATGCAGGCACCGGTCGCCGACGTCGCCGCCGCCCTGCACCTGCCCTTCCTGGTGATCCCGGTGGGCACCCGCAACCTCTTCGCCCGCAGCCTGGGACTGGACTGCGACGATCCGGTCAGGGCGCTGGACGCCCTGTACGACGGCGTGGAACTCCACGTCGACATGGGCAGGGTGGGCGACCGCCCCTTCGTCAGCGGCGTGGCGTTCGGCGCGTACGCCTCAGCGGCGCACGGGCCCCGGCACCGCGAGACCCGGAGCACGCGTGCGCGGACTTCCTTCCGCCGCCCCGCCGGCACCGTCCGCACGCACCTGGAGGCGCTGCCGGACCTGCTCGCCGGCCACCTCGGCGTCCCGCTCACCGCGCGGGCCGGCACCGTCACCTGCCGCGGGCCACAGGCCCTGCTGGTGAGCAACAACCCCTACGGGTCGGGTGACGTCGCGGGGCTCGGGCTCCGGCCGCGCCTGGACGGCGGTGCGCTGGGCTGCGTCGGCGTCGAGGTGACCGGCGCCGCGCACGCGGCGGGCCTCCTGCGGGGCTGGCGCTCCGCCGGCCTGACGCGCACGACGGCGACGGACGTACGGGTCGACGCCGACGCGGAGTGGCTCCCGGCCGACGTCGACGGCGAGGCCGCGCGGCTGCGCACCCCCGTGACCTGTGAGGTCCGGCCGCTGGCCCTGCGGGTGCTCGTGCCCCGGCGCCGGCCGGGACCGCGCGCGGCCCGGCCCCCGCTCGACTGGCGGCTGCTCACCAAACTGGCCCGGACACCGGCCCGGCCCCCGGACGGGGTCACCGCCTTGAAGCCGACCCGGAGCGCCGCGCCGTAGATCTGGACGGCGAGGACCACTTCCTCGGTCATGTCCGGGCCTCCTCCCCGGTCGCCCGGGGCCGCCGAACACGTGGCCGGAGCGTGTCCGCCCGGCCACGGACGGCCGGGCGGACACGCTCCGGGGCGCTCACTTCGTCAGCGCCTCCACGAGCTCTTCCTCGCGGTCCTTGGTGAGCGAGGTGCGGATCACCGTCGGGTGGAAGGGACGCAGCGCGTCGCGTACGCGGTCGGGCGTGGAGCTGCGCACCAGGGCGAACACCGCGGCCCGGCCCGGCTCGAGGGTGGCCGCCACCTCCTTGACGAAGGCGTCGTTCATGCCGATGTCGCTGAGCTTGCCGGCGACGGCGCCCGTGGCCGCGCCGACCGCGGCCCCGAACACCGGCATCAGGAACAGCATGCCGAACAGCGTGCCCCACAGCGCTCCGCCGGCCGCGCCGGCCGCGGTGGTGTTGTACGTCTGGTGCACGTGCATCTTGCCGTCCGGGGTGCGCCAGGCGACCGCCGAGTCCTCCAGGTCCAGCAGCTCCTGCCGCGACAGCTCCTTCGCCAGCTTCATCACCGCTTCCGCCTTCTCCTTGTCGGCGAAGCCGAGCACGATGAGATCCGCCATCAGGTCCTCCTCCGGGTGTGGGCGGCCGACCGGCCCGCGCGGGGCGCGGGCGCGGCCGGTTCGCCCAGCCGTTCCGCCGCGGCGACGAGCTGCGCGGCGACGGGTTCGAGTGCCTCTTCGGTGAGGAAGCCCTCCGCGACGGGCGTGCCGCCCGCGTCGCGGATCGCCTTCCGCAGGTACTTCGCCCATACGTGTTCGAGCAGGACGAACCCCGCCGCGGTCCCCGGGTCCAGCGCCTCGGTCATCTCCCGGATCTCCCCGCCGGTGAGGCCGAAGGCGTTGCCCTCACTCAGTGACGGGTACTCCTTCTCCGCTGCGCGCAGGGACTCACGGGGCATGCCGAGCAACGCGGCGACGGTGTCGCCCATGCCCGTGGCCTGGTAGTCGAGGGCGAGGAGGTCCCCGTCCGGCTCCTTCTGCACGAACAGCAGGTCCAGGACGCGGACCTGCCCGATCGCCTCCAAGGTCTCCAGCTCCTCGACGATCCGCCCCGCGAACTTGGCGTCCGGGCCGAACTCGACCGCCAGCAGCTGCACCGGCCCGATCATGACCATGGTGACTCCCTTCGACGAGACGCGTTCCATCGAGCCGTAGAACACCAGGCGCCGCGTCACCCGCCGGGGGTGAGGAAACGGTGCGCCGCGTGAGGCCGCCCGCGGGACGCGCCCACGGCCCGCCGCCGTCCTCCCTCGTCGGCGCGGCGGTGAACCGCGTGATCGCGGGCACACGGCCCAAGTGATCTTCGTGTCGTATCCGCGTCCCTAACCGATCCCGTGAGGGGGAGTCAGCATCGTGGCCACGCCCGTACGCCGCAGCCGCCCGGTGAACCGCAAGCGCGCCTTCGACCTGCGCTCGACGGCGCTGTTCTTCGGTCTCCTCGCCGTCATGGTGGGCCTCGCCGGCTTCGCCGTGCGCGCGCTGGCCGATGTCGTGGAGCGGCGTCCCGTCTGGGCGGTCGTCCTGGCGACGACCGGGGTGGCGCTCCTCCTGGTCCTCGGGCGCGGGCGGCGCCGGTTCTCCGCGGCCAGAACCGTCCGCAGGGCGACCGAGGCCCTCGACGAGGCGGCGAGAGAGGCGGTGGCCGAGCTCGACGCCCGGCAGCCGTCCGGCCGGGACGCGGTCGGGGCGGCGCGGCCCACCGGGTACGGGCCGGCCGACGCCGCCGGCACCGGTGGGGCCGGCGCGGAGCGGACGGCCGTCCTCACGGACGTCGACACCGTCCCGTACGAGACCGCCGCGTACGACACCGTCCCGTACGAGACGGTCGTCGCCGTCGACTACGACGCCCTGGACGCCGACGAGTTCGAGCAGGCGGTGGCCGCGCTGTGCGAGCGGGACGGGTGCGCGGACGTCGAGGTCGTCGGCGGGGCGGGGGACCTCGGCGCGGACGTCCTGGCCCTCACCCCGGACGGGCGGAGCGTGGTCATCCAGTGCAAGCGGTACAGCGAGACCAACCGGGTCGGCAGCCAGGACCTCCAGCGGTTCGGCGGTACGTGCTTCACCGTGCACGAGGCCGATGTCGCCGTCGTGGTCACCACCAGCGACTTCACCGCCCCGGCGGCCGAGTACGCCGCACAGTGCGGCATCGTGTGCGTGGACCGCGAGGCCCTGTTGGCCTGGAGCGACGGCACGGGGCCGGCGCCCTGGCCCAGCGCCTGACCAGTGGGGGCGGGCCTGGGCCCCGGGTCAGGAGTGCCGCTTGTGACGGGGGGACCGGCGTCGGCCCTCCTGTTGGTGGACCAGCAGGAGGGCCAGCAGCAGCGGTACGGCGGTGCACAGCGTGAAGATCATGACGTCTCCCTCTCGCTTCGCTGGACGCTGCATGCCCGGTACCCCGCCGGAACAGTCCCAGTGCCCGCGATACCGCCCGGACGAGTGCGGACCATCAGGGAGGCGCGCGGCCCCGCGAGGTCCCGGGTGCGCGCCGCCCCGTCACCCGAATGGCCTCCGCGGCTGAGTGCACACGGCCCGGGTGAGGTCTTCTGGAGGGAGAGAGGCGTCCATCAAGGGAGCCGATCATGTACGAGATGTGTGCAGGCCACGAAGAGCACGGAGGAGCACTGGTGTGGCACGTGATGGCCAAGCGCTCCAGTGAACCCCTGTGCGGCCGGCGGTTCATCCGCGCGGCAGACGTCGCCAGCGCGGAGCGGGCGGGTCACTGCCCGGCGTGCATGGCGTCGTTCATGCGGCTGATGACGGCCCCGCCGGACGCGGGGTCGCCCGCGGTCACACCCCGTTAGGGAGTCCCTCCCCGGCGGTCCTCGTATCCCGATGTCCGGGCGTCGGCGGTCTCCCGCCGGCGCCCGGACCTCACGCCTGCCGCCGGGCGGTCACGCTTCGACCAGGGTCCGCAGGGGTGTGCGGCCGTAGGCGCCGCGGTAGAGGGCGGCGAAGCGCCCGGGGTGGAAGAAGCCCCAGCGCGCGGCGATCTCGGTGACCGTGGCGCCGCTGTACGGCGTGGCCGCCACCAGGTCCCGGTGGGCGTGGGAGAGGCGCACCCGGCGCAGGTGGGCCAGGGGAGTGGTGTCCAGGTGCCGGCGGAAGGCGTACTGCAGGGCCCGGATGGTGACGTGCGCGGCCCCGGCGATGTCGGCGACGCTGACGGGCCGGTCGGCGTGGTCGTCGATGTAGGCGATCGCGCGGCGCAGCGTGGCGGGGTGGGCGTCGGCCCGGTCGGGGCCGGTGGGCTCGGTGAGCGCCGTGCTGGGAAAGGCGGTCAGCACGCTCGCGGCCAGGTGCTGGGCCGCGGTGGCGGCGACCAGCGGCTGGTCCGCGATGACCGGGTCGGACAGGATGTGGTCGCGCACGTGGTTGACGGAGTGCCGCAGGTGCCGTGCCGCGGCCGGCGAGTGGGGCCGGTGCCCGGTCAGCCGCACCGGCTCGGACGAGTGCCGCCCGGCGGTCGTGGCGACCTGGTCGAACAGGGCGGGGTCCAGCATGGTGATGGTGTAGGAGGAGTCGCAGACGCGCCCCGCGTAGGGCTCGTCCGGCGGCGCCAGCGTCCACGTGTCCCCGGGGCCGAAGGTCTCCTCGACCCCGGGGAAGGTGTGGTCGCGGAAGGCGCCCGTGTGGATCATGCACACGGAGATCCGGCCGAGCGGCGCGACGGCGTAGCTCATCTCGAAGCCGATGTCGAACTGGTCGACGGTCATCTCCGTCAGGGCGTCGCGCCGGATCCGTGCCGGGCTGGTGTCGGACGTCCTGTTGCTGCCGAGGCGCATCCGGGCGTAGGTGCTGCTGAGGAACTCCTCGGTCATCTTCAGGTCGTCGCTGCCGAATTCGATCGTGTCCATGACGGCCTCACCGCCACTCGCGGGGGAGCTTCACCACGGGCAGCGTACGACCGTGCGGGCCCGGCCACCAGGGTCCGGGAACCGGTGCGGGGCCGGCGGGCCGACCGGCACCGGACCTGCGTGTCCGCTACTCCGGGCGGTCCTTCGCCGACCCCGGCTCAGCCATCTTGCGGTGCAGGACCGCCTTGGCGCCGTCGGGCAGGAGCCGGTCGGCCACCCCCTGCGCCTTGGTCGTGACCGAGCCCGTGACCAGCTTCTTCCGGCCCTTCATCACCGCGTCGAACGCCTGCGCGGCGACCTGGGCGGGATCGTCCTTGTTCCCCGAGCCGATCCTCGTGTCACCCATGCCGGCCCGCCGGAAGAAGTCGGTCTCCGTCGGGCCGGGCATGAAGGAGGTGACCGTGACGCCGGTGCCCTCGAGCTCCTCCCGCAGCGCCTGGGCGAAGGACTGCACGAAGGACTTGGAGGCGTTGTAGACCGCCTGGTAGGCCCCCGGCATCAGCGCGGCGACGGACGAGGTGAACATCAGCCGGCCCTCGCCCCGGGTCACCATGTCCCGCAGCAGTGGCTTGGCGAGCCGCACGGTCGAGGTCACGTTGAGGTCGATCACGGACTGGTCGTCGGCCGGGTCGCCGTCCAGGAAGGCGCCGCCCCGCCCCACTCCGGCATTGAGCGCGGCCACGTCCACCGCCAGCCCGGTCGTGGCCGCGACCAGCCGGTCCACGCCCGCGGGGTCCCGCAGGTCCGTGCGTACGGCGCGCACCGCGGCACCGGTCTCCCGCAGCCGCGACGCCGCGTGCTCCAGCCGCTCGTCCTCGGCGTTGACCAGCAGGTCGAAGCCGTGCTCCGCGAACCGTACGGCCAGTTCGTACCCGATTCCGCTGGAAGCCCCGGTGACCAGGGCGAGTGGCCTGTTGTCGTCCATGGGGACGGAGTAACCAGGCGGCACCCCGCCAACCCTCGCCCGCGCGAGCGGGCCGGACCCGCCGTCCCCGCCCGGCACCGGGTGAGGTGGCGCTCGCACGGTGTTTCGTTTCGTGGACAGCCACGGCGGTGCGGGTTGCGTATTCGGCGCTGCACGGCCGCCGCCGGATTGGGACGCTGGGGCCGGACCTTCCGGTGCGCGTGACGAGACCCACCGTGCGCGCCCCGTGGCGGGAACGGGGCACGCGCGGTGGACGCACGGGGAAGCAAGCGTCCGGGGTGCGGCCGGGTGGACGGGAGCCTCGACCGACCCGGAGGAGGGACGACCGCCGCCCTTGGTCGGCGATGACGGCGGTCGCCTCGCGCAGGCACGCGCGTCTTCCCGAGACGTGACGCGAAGGCCTCGCGCGGGGTCGTTCCCACCGGTCCGGTGGGGCCCAGCGGGAGTGAGCCGCATCGGGTGGGTCGTGGGGACGAGGGGCCGGAGTCCACGGTGGTGCGCGCTGACCGCGGACTCCGGTTCCGTTTCCAGTAGCGACGGGTGCCGGAACTCGGTCCCGGAGGGACGGGCCTCGTGCGGCTCGCGAGGGAGCGCCTTCTGCCCCTTGCGCCCCCGTCCGACGTCTGTCGGATGACCGCCGACGTTCGATGAGTGGTGTTCAACTTCCCCCTCTCGCGGAAGAATGAGGGACCGGCGCCGTGCTTCACGAATGAAAACGTAGCGGCGCCCTGGTCCGAGGTGGGGGTTGGTCGCACGGTGGAAGAAGAACGCACGCCGCCCGACGCGCGGACGGAGGCGGCTCCGGCGGTGATCGCGACACGTGTGGCCGTCCTCGCGCGCCACCTCGGGCGCGCCCCGGAGACGGTCCTCGACGAGCGCGCGCTGGCCCGGGCGTCCGGGGTGTCGCAGTCCGCGGTCGTCTCGCTGCTGGCCGGCCGGGCCGTGCCGCCCGGCGACCCGGACCAGCGGTTCGTCCGGCGGATGGCGGTGCTGCGCGACGTACGCCGCAAGGCCGACGGGCGGATGTACACGCACGAGGAGATCGCCGAGGGCTCGCACATGTCGCGCCAGCAGTGCTCGGCGCTCCTGGCGGGGGAGCGGCGCCCGAAGGCCCGGCACCAGTTCTACCTCGAACGGTTCTTCGAGGTCCCCGACGGTTTCCTCACCGCCACCGACACCGACGCCCTGCGCCGCTGTCTGCTGGTCATCGAGCTGGCCCTGTTACGCGAGTCGTTCGAGCGGACCGCGGCCCGGGGGCCGGCCCCGGGCCGGCCGGCGGCCGCGGCGAGACCCCCCTGCCCGGCCCTGCCCGCGCCCGCCGAACGCCGCCACCGGCGTGAGGCCCTCGGACTCCGGACGGCCGACGTCGCCGCGGATGTGGGCGTCGGGGCGGAGGAGGTCCGCGCCTGGGAGCAGGGCCGGCGGGAGCCCGACGGCGCGGTCCGCGTCCGCTACGCGGCCTACCTCAACGCCGCCTCGGGGCTCGCGGGCCTCTCGGGGGCGCAGTAGGACGCGGGGCCCACAGGCGTTCCCCGGGGGCGGGGTCGGGGTACGAACGGTGCGTATGCCGCATGAGCTGCGGAGGCGGAGGAGGGTACGTGGAGCTGGACATGGCGGCCGACGAGTTGAGGAGCGTGCTCAACCGGCTGAGACGGGCCCAGGGACAGATCGCCGGAATCATCAGGATGATCGAGGAGGGCCGGCCCTGCGAGGACGTCATCACCCAGCTCGCGGCGGCCTCCCGGGCACTGGACCGGGCCGGCTTCGCCATCATCGCGTCGGGCCTGCAGCACTGCATGGCCGGCGGCGCGCGGACGGAGGGGGACGTCGAGCGGGTGCGCGCCCGGCTGGAGAAGCTGTTCCTCTCCCTGGCGTGACCCGTTCCCTGGCGTGACCCGCCGGGCAGGGCGGGAGGCCGCCGTCGGTGGCGCGAACGGTCAGTCGGCGGCGGGCTCGCACAGACGCGCTGCCGCTCGGCGCCCGGGGCCCTCGTACGCCCGGCGCAGCGCCTGGGCCGGGTACGGGATCTCCCTGCTCTCGTCCCGGAGCCTGCCGAGGAAGTCCGTCATCACCGCGGCGAGCGGTGCGTGGCGCATGACCAGGTACCTGGCCGCGCGCGGACCGGGCGGTGGCTGTCCAGCAGCCGGGCCAGCCCGTGGCCACCGCACAGGGCCAGGGGCGTGGAGACGGCGCTGTGGGCGGTCAGGCGCTCGCTGCTCGACATCCCCGTACTGTACGGGCCGGCCCCGGCGGGAGGAGTGATCAGTACGTGGGGGCCGTCACCCGGCCGGCCGGAGCGGCCAGTTCGGTCAGTTCCCGGGCCACGGCGTCACCGAGCAGCGCGGCGCCCTCGGCGCGGAGGTGGCTCACCACGGTGAGGGTGTAGGCGTCGGCCGTCTGGACGAGGCAGAGGTTCGCCGTGCCGGGCGGGTTCAGCTGGGGCACCGGGACGACGCGCGTGAGCCGGCGGCCGTGCAGCGTGCACGGGTTGTCCCGCCACTTGAACGCCGTGCACACGGCAGGGGTGACGTCGGGCCGTACGAGACGCCGGGCCATGGCGTTCGACAGTCCCGGGACCAGCCGGGCCGCCGCCTCCACCGCGGGCAGCGCCGCCCGGTGCGCCTCACAGCGGTTCTGCAGCGCGGCGACCAGGTGCTGGCAGGTGCGGAGGCGGTCGACGGCCGACGGGGCGTCGACGGGCAGCGGGACCCGCAGCGCGGTGACGATGTTGCCCAGCTCGTACGCGTTCTGGCGGGGCCTGAGGTCGACCGGGAGCGTGGCGTACACGGGCGTCGGGCCGCCGGGCCAGTCCCGGAGCGGGCCGTGGCAGGCGTGCAGCGCCCCGGCGAACGAGGCCAGGAGCAGTTCGTTGAGCGTGGCCCCGCGGCCCCGGGCGGGCTGGCGCCGGGCCGCGCCCACGACCTCGGGGGAGAGGCGCACCACGGCCAGCGC
>NZ_JAVRHI010000386.1:0-12135 GCF_034105845.1 Streptomyces sp. CRN 30
CGGGCGGCCTCCGCCTCGCCCTGCATCCGTCGGCGGGCCTCGGCGGCGACCCGCTCGGCCTCCGCGCGGGCGGCGGCCAGCGCCTGCTCGGCCTCGGCGCGGGACTCGTCCAGCAGCCGGCGGGCCTGCTGCTCGGTACGGGCGCGCAGCTGCTCGGCCCACGACACGTTCTCGTTGACGTGGCTCTCGACGGTCTGCCGGCGCTCGGCGAGCTCCTGGTCGAGCTGCTGGCGGCGGGTGACCGCCTCCTGGTGCAGCTCGGCCTGGAGCCGGGCGGCCTGCTCGGCGTGCTCCTGGAGGATCCGCTGCGTCTGCGCGCGGGCCTGGCTGAGCTCGCGCTCGGCCTCGGCACGCAGCTGGTCGGCCTGCACCTGCGCCTGGCGCAGCATCTGTTCGGCCTGGTACCCGAGGTCGCCGCCGTCGTAGGCGGGCCGGGACATGAGGGAGCGGCGCGCCTCGTGCAGCTTGGCGCGCAGTACCTCGACCTGGTAGCCGAGGTCCTCGGCGTGCTGGATCGCCTTTTCCCGCTCGGTCTTGAGCCGATCCATCTCGGCCTCGAACCGAGAGAGGTGGTCGACGTCAGCCGCCGGCTCTCGCTCCTGGCGTTCGTAGCCCCGCACTCCGCGGTCCCATCCGTCCCCTGGTCGCAAGCTTCTTCTGAACGAGCCCCGGCCAACCGCCGGACGGAGCCCCCGGGGGAATGGTGTCAGATCAACGGCGTAGTGGGCTCGCGCCCTCGCCCTCGTCCCCCGAAACCTGGACCCCGGCCCTCGGACCCCGTCGCCGCATGACGAGGAGGTCCCGGCCGTCCCCGCGCACGACGACGGCCGCCCCCAACCCTACCGGCCCATATGTACGGCGGTCAGTGCTCAGGTGACTCAACTGACGCCGAAGTGACCAGTTCTGTCAGAACGCCATGACAATCCTTGGGGTGCAGGAAGGTGATCCTCGACCCCATGGAGCCGCGCCGCGGCTCGTTGTACAGGACACGCACGCCCTTGTCGCGTATGTCCGCGGCCTCGGCGTCCACGTCCGCCGTGCCGAAGGCGATGTGGTGCACCCCCTCACCATTCTTGGCCAGCCACTTCGCGACGGTGGAGTCCTCGCGGATCGGCTCCAGGAGCTGCAGGTAGGAGGCGCCGCCGTCGTCGGTCTCGTTGATCTTGAGCATGGCCTCGCGCACGCCCTGCTCCTCGTTGACCTCGGAGTGGAACACCTCGAAGCCGTACGTGGCCCGGTAGAACTCGACGGTGCTGTCGAGGTCGAAGCAGGCGATCCCGATGTGGTCGATTCGCGTCAGCATGCTGTCAGTGCAGCGCTATCGGGGCGGTTACGCAACGTGCGCGCGATCACACCGACCGCCCGATGACGGGTGGCGTACCGCTCAGTACATTCGAGTAAACCCTCGTTCACTCCTCGGCCGTGCAGGCTGGAAGGGGATCGCACCTCATGTCTGGAACGAACGGCAACACATCGGTGATCGTCGCGGGGGCGCGCACGCCCATGGGGCGCTTGCTGGGTTCCCTGAAGTCCTTCTCCGGAGCCGACCTCGGAGGCTTCGCGATCAAGGCCGCCCTCGACCGTGCGGGGATCGACGGCGGCCAGGTGCAGTACGTGATCATGGGCCAGGTGCTGCAGGCCGGGGCGGGGCAGATCCCGGCACGTCAGGCCGCGGTCAAGGCGGGCATCCCGATGAACGTGCCGGCGCTCACGGTGAACAAGGTGTGCCTCTCCGGCCTCGACGCCATCGCGCTCGCCGACCAGCTGATCCGCGCGGGCGAGTTCGACGTGGTCGTCGCCGGCGGCCAGGAGTCCATGACCAACGCCCCGCACCTGCTGCCGAAGTCCCGCGAGGGCTTCAAGTACGGCGCGGTGCAGATGCTCGACGCCATGGCGCACGACGGGCTGACCGACTCCTTCGACGGCGTCGCCATGGGCGAGTCCACCGAGCGGCACAACACCCGGCTGGGCATCGGCCGGGCCCAACAGGACGAGATCGCCGCCCGGTCGCACCAGCGCGCCGCGGCCGCGCAGAAGAACGGGATCTTCGAGGCGGAGATCACACCGGTCCTCATCCCGCAGCGCAAGGGCGAGCCGGTCGTGTTCGACCAGGACGAGGGCATCCGCGGCGAGACGACACCCGAGTCCCTCGCCAAGCTGCGCCCCGCGTTCGCGAAGGACGGAACGATCACCGCGGGCTCGGCGTCGCAGATCTCCGACGGCGCGGCGGCCGTGGTCGTGATGAGCCGGGCCAAGGCCGAGGAGCTCGGTCTGGACTGGATCGCGGAGATCGGCGCGCACGGGAACGTGGCCGGGCCGGACAACTCTTTGCAGTCGCAGCCGTCGAACGCGATCCTGCACGCCCTGGGCAAGGAGGGGCTCCAGGTGTCGGACCTCGACCTGATCGAGATCAACGAGGCCTTCGCGGCGGTGGCGGTCCAGTCAATGAACGACCTCGGGGTGTCCACGGAAAAGGTGAATGTCAACGGCGGCGCCATTGCCCTGGGTCACCCGATCGGGATGTCCGGCGCCCGTCTCGTGCTGCACCTGGCGCTGGAACTGAAGCGGCGCGGCGGCGGTGTGGGCGCGGCGGCGCTGTGCGGAGGCGGCGGGCAGGGTGACGCGCTGATCGTGCGGGTACCGAAGGTCTGAGCCGTACCCGCCCCCTCTCGTACGCCCCACCCCGGAACGGAGCTGTGATGCAGGACGTCTCCTCACTGGTCGCCCAGGCCAGGGAAGGCCGGCCGCGGGCCGTGGCCCGGCTGATCTCCCTCGTGGAGGGGGCGTCCCCGCAGCTGCGCGAGGTGATGGCGGCGCTGGCACCGCTGACCGGCGGGGCGTACGTGGTGGGTCTCACCGGCTCGCCCGGCGTAGGCAAGTCCACGTGCACGTCGGCGCTGGTGAGCGCGTACCGCAGGCAGGGCAGGCGGGTCGGCGTGCTCGCGGTGGACCCCTCCTCGCCGTTCTCCGGTGGCGCGCTGCTCGGCGACCGGGTGCGGATGTCCGAGCACGCCTCCGACCCCGGCGTCTACATCCGCTCCATGGCGACGCGCGGTCACCTCGGCGGGCTGGCCCGGTCGGCCCCGCAGGCCATCCGGGTGCTGGACGCGGCGGGCTGCGACGTGGTCCTGGTCGAGACGGTCGGGGTGGGCCAGTCCGAGGTGGAGATCGCCTCCCAGGCCGACACCTCGGTGGTGCTGCTGGCCCCCGGAATGGGCGACGGCATCCAGGCGGCTAAGGCCGGGATCCTGGAGATCGGCGACGTGTACGTCGTCAACAAGGCCGACCGTGACGGCGCGGACGCGACCGCCCGCGAGCTCAACCACATGCTGGGCCTGGGCGAGGCCCGCGGTCCCGGCGACTGGCGTCCGCCGATCGTGAAGACGGTCGCGGCCCGGGGCGAGGGGGTGGACGAGCTGGTCGAGGCGCTGGAGAAGCACCGGGCGTGGACGGAGGAGCGCGGGGTGCTGGCCGGGCGGCGCCGGGCCCGTGCCGCCCGGGAGGTCGAGACGATCGCCGTCACGGCCCTCCGCGAGCGGATCGGTGACCTGCGGGGCGACCGCCGGCTGTCCGCCCTCGCCGAGCGCATCGTGGCGGGCGAGCTGGACCCGTACGGCGCGGCGGACGAACTGGTGACGGGGATCACCGAGGACTGACCGGCACGACCGCGCGACAGCCGGGCCGGGACGGGAGGTGGGGCTCCGCCCGTGGCGGGGGTGGTCCAGGGGCGGAGCCCCGGTGGGGGACGGGGCTCGATGGAGGTCTTCGTCGTCCGTGGTGGTCAGTCGTCCGAGTCGTCGCCGTCGTCGTCCCGGTCGTTCCGGTCGTCGGAGTTGTCGTCCGAGCGGTCCGCCGTGACCTTCGCCGTCTTCAGGTCCACGTCCCACTCGCTCTCCGTACCGTCGGCGCCCGTGGTGTCGATCTCCCACGCGTGGTCGCGGCCGTCGTCGTCCAGGTCGAGGGAGGTCACGGTGCCCTTCGCGGCGGCGGCCTGCGCGGCCTCGGCGGCCGGGACCGACGTGCCCTTCAGCGCGGCCCGGGTGTCCGCGGTGTCGTCGGCGTCCTCGTCCTCGGCGCGGGAGTCCAGGACCTTGCCGGTACCCGGGTCCACCAGGACGCTGTGCCAGGTCGTGCCGGAGCCCAGCACGTCCACGTCCCAGACCAGGTCGCTGCCCTCGCTGTCCAGCTCCGCGCCGACCGCCGTGCCGGAGGTGTGCTTCAGCGCGGCGGCGATCGCGTCGGCCGCCGTCACCTTCGCCGCGCCGCTCCTGACGGCACCGTCCTCCCCGTCGTCGTCGCGGTCCTGGCTCTTGTCGTCGTCGCGGTCGTCGTCCCGGTCGTCGTCCTTCACCTGGACGCTCGACCGCCGGTCGGGCGTCTCGTCGTCGCCCGACACGGCGAGGGCGGTCGCGGTGCCGCCGCCGATCAGGGCCGCGGCCGCGACGGTGGCGATGACGATGTTGCGCTTCATGGAGGTTCCTCCCGGGTACGACTGGCTTCGACTGTTCCAGGCCAGTTGCGGTTGCTTTCGACGCTCACCAATCTCCCGGAGCCACACTGAAGCCAGCCTGAAGCCCCCTGAAGGGTTCTTCAGGTTCCGTTTGGGACGCTGTCCGTATGCGCCTGTTGATCGTCGAGGATGAGAAGCGGCTCGCCCTGTCGCTCGCCAAGGGCCTGACGGCCGAGGGGTACGCCGTGGACGTGGTCCACGACGGCGTTGACGGGCTGCACCGGGCGGGCGAGGGCGACTACGACCTCGTCATCCTGGACATCATGCTGCCCGGCATGAACGGCTACCGCGTGTGCGCCACCCTGCGCGCCGCCGGTCACGACGTGCCGATCCTCATGCTGACCGCCAAGGACGGCGAGTACGACGAGGCCGAGGGGCTCGACACGGGCGCCGACGACTACCTGACCAAGCCCTTCTCGTACGTGGTGCTCGTCGCCAGGGTGAAGGCGCTGCTGCGGCGGCGCGGGACGCCGGGCGCCGCGCCCGTGCGGGTCGTCGGCGACCTCAAGGTGGACACCGCCGCCCGGCGCGTGTTCGTCGGCGAGGACGAGATCACCCTGACCGCCAAGGAGTTCTCTGTCCTGGAGCAGCTCGTCGTCCGGGCCGGGCAGGTCGTCTCCAAGGGCGACATCCTGGAGCACGTCTGGGACTTCGCGTACGAGGGCGACCCGAACATCGTCGAGGTGTACGTCAGCACCCTGCGGCGCAAGCTCGGCGCCGGGCGGATCAAGACCGTGCGCGGCGCCGGCTACCGGCTGGAGACGCGGTGAAACGCCTGCTGGGATCCGTACGGGCGCGGGCCACGCTGGCCGCCACCGTCGTCGTCGCGATCGCCCTGGTGGCCGCCGGCGCCGCCGTGCTGCTCTCGCTGCGGGCCAACCTCATCGACGTCGCCGACGCCCAGGCCGAGGGCGAGGTGCGCAAGGTGGCCGCGGACCTCGCCGCCGGCCTCCCGTACGACCAGCTCGACCTGCCCGACGGCGACGAGCACCCCGTCCAGGTCGTCGACCGGCAGGGGCGGCTCGTCGCGGCCCAGGACGACGTGGAGCACGTCAGCGTGGCCGATGTCGTCGCCGGGGACGGCCCGGGCGACGACGATGACGACGGGGGTGACGGCGACGACGGGGGCGACGGACGGGACGCGGACGACGACTCGCCCGAGGTCGGGGAGAGCTCCGACGTGCGGCCCTCCCAGGGCACCGCGACGGTCGACGGCGAGACCGAGGACTACCGTTTCGCCGCGGTCGACGTGACCACGCCCCACCAGGTCGTCCTCACCGTCTACGCGGGCGCCCCGCTCTCCGCGGAACAGGACGCCGTCGGCACCGCGCAGACGGTCATGCTGATCGGGCTGCCCCTGCTGCTGCTCACCGTGAGCGGCGCGACCTACGTCGTGACCCGGCGCGCGCTCCGGCCCGTGGAGGGCATCCGCGCCGAGATGGCCGCCATCACGGCCTCCGAGGACCTCTCCCGGCGGGTTCCCGAGCCCGCCACGCACGACGAGGTCGCCCGGCTGGCCCGGACGACCAACGAGACCCTCGCCGCCCTGGAGGCGTCCGTGGAGCGGCAGCGGCGGTTCGTCGCCGACGCCTCGCACGAGCTGCGCTCCCCGATCGCCTCGCTGCGCACCCAGCTCGAAGTGGGCGCCGCGCACCCGGAGTTGCTGGACGTGGAGGGTGCCGTCGAGGACACCGTACGGCTGCAGCGGCTCGCCGCCGATCTGCTGCTGCTGGCGCGGCTGGACGCGGGGGAGCGGCCGCAGGACGCCCGGTTCGACCTGGCGGAGCTGGTGCGGGAGGAGGCCGGGGGCCGCGCGGGGGTGCACCTGGACGGTGTGGCGTCCGTCGCGGTGACCGGATCGCGCGGGCAGCTGGCGCGGGTCCTCGCCAATCTGCTGGACAACGCGCGCCGGCACGCGCGCGGGCGCATCGACGTGACCCTGCGGGCCGAGGGGGAGTGGGCGGTGCTGGAGGTGGCCGACGACGGCTCGGGCGTCCCGGAGGACGAGCGGGAGCGCATCTTCGAGCGGTTCGTACGGCTCGACGAGGCCCGCAGCAGGGACGACGGCGGGGCCGGTCTGGGCCTCGCCATCGCCCGGGACGTCGCCGCGGGGCACGGCGGCACCCTCACGGTGCGCGAGGCCCCGCGGGGCGGGGCGCTGTTCGCGCTGCGGCTGCCCCTGCGGTGAGCGCTACGGCTTGCCGCGGTGGCCGCGCAGGTGTTCGGCGATCGGGGTGAGGGACTTGTGGAGCTGCTCCAGCGCCTCGGGTGACAGCAGGTCGATGAAGTGCCTGCGCACGGACGACACGTGGTGCGGTGCCACCTTCCGCATCGTCTCCTCGCCGTGCTCGGTCAGCACCGCGTACAGCCCCCGGCGGTCCGACTCGCAGTTCTCCCGCCGCACCAGGTTCGCGTTCTCCATGCGGGTGATCTGGTGCGAGAGCCGGCTCTTGGACTGGAGGGTGGCGGCCGCGAGGTCGCTCATCCGCATCCGGACATCCTCCGACTCGGAGAGGTTCACCAGGATCTCGTAGTCGTTCATTGTCAGGCCGAACGGCTGCAGATCCCTCTCGAGCTGGTACGTCAACAGCCTGTTGACCTCCAGGTGGGTGCGCCAGGCGCCCTGCTCCGCATCGGTCAGCCAGCGGGTTGCCGTCTCGGTCTCCATGAATCAAGTCTACCTAAGAAGTTGAAAGGCGAACTAGTGAGGGTTACGTGACCCTGCGCACGCGTTCGAGGTCACACTCCGCAGACTACCGCTCACAGCCCGAAGCGACGCTGGAGGTCGCCCAGCTGTCCGGGAAGGCGCGGTGTGCCGCCTTGCGGTCCGGAGTGACCTGTGGTCCCCGCCGCGCCGGGAACGCCGGGCTCGCCCGGCACCGCCCCCGTGGCCTGCTCCGTCATGAGTGCCTCGGAGGACTGGAGCAGTACCGTGCCCGCGCCCACGAACTCGAACTGGTGCTCCTCGCCGGAGGCGCCCCCGATGCCCGTCATCGCACGTAGACCGCCCAGTACGCCCTCCATGTAGCCATGGTCGTAGTGGTGGCACGGGGAGGGGCAGTCGGCCCAGCCGACGAGGGCCTGCGGATCGACCCGGAGCGGGGGCTCCATGAACACCACCGGCCCGTTCGACGCGGCCGCGAACTTGCCCGTGCCGATCAGCGTGAGGAACCCCGGAACGATCGACTGCTTGAGCGACAGACTTGGCTGAAAAGCGAGGAGATTGCCCGAGCGAATGGTCAGATTGCCGTCGTCGAGGTCATAGGAATTCACGTCGAACGCCCGGTCGGCGAGGAGCATCTTGCCCGAGCCGGCCGCCACGACCCAGTCGCTCGCATGCAATGGCGAATGAAAGGAAGTACGGACGAGGCGGTCGAGACGGCCGTGCCCGATGCCGTTGAAGTCGATCGAGCCGTAATAGGCGATCATCTTCCCCTTCTGCAGGAACCACTCGCTCCCCTTGAGTTCCACGCAGAAGGTGTAGTGGTCGACGTTGTCGTCGCTCGGCAGCGTCGTCGGGTCGTGGATCACCGGCCCCGCGCCCGGGTACGTACTCACAGCTTCTCCTCCGACGCCTGGACGAACACCGCACCGCTGCCGCTCAGCTCCAGCTGGAACGCCTCGCCCGAGCCGCGGCCCACCATGTCGCGCCAGCCCAGCGCGGCGGACAGCTTGTTGCGCACGTCGCCGTGGTGCGCCACGTACGCCTGCGGGTCGACGTGGACCGGGCGCTGCGGGGTGACGGGCACCTCGATGACCCCGCCGTGCGCCATGACGGCCACCGACCCGTGACCCTTCAGGGTGGTCGTGAAGAGGCCCTGCCCGGTCACCTGGCCCCGCACCATGCCCATCACGCCGCCCTGCGAGCCCATGAACATCGTGCCCTGCTCCAGCGTCCCGTCGAAGGCCAGCAGCCGGTCCGCCTCGACGTACAGCGTGTCGCCCGTCAGCTCGATCACCTGGATGTGGTGGCCGCCGTGCCCGAACAGCACGGTCCCGCTGCCCTCCACGGTCATCAGCGGCGTGGCCTCGCCGGCCACCCGCCGCCCGAGCATCGACATGACCCCGCCCTGCCCGCCCTGCAGGTTGGGGGTGAAGGACACCTCGCCCCGGTAGGCGAGCATCGCCCCGCGCTGGCTGAACAGCCGCTGCCCGGGCACGACCACGGCCTCGATCATCTTGGAGTTGATCTCACGGAAGGGCATCTCACACATCCCCCGCGATCGTGTTCCGCTCACTCGGCTGCACGTACACCAGCCCGTCCCCCTCGAACCGGATCTGGAAGGCCTCACCGCCGCCCTCGCCCATGAAGGTGCGGAACGTCACACCCGACTGGAACGACTGGCGCACGTTCCCCTGGTGCGCGATGTACGCCCCGGGGTCGACGGTCAGCGGGAACTGCGCGCTCACCCGCAGCACCACGGCCGGCCCGTCCGACAGCAGGGCCGCCTGACCGTGGCCCTCCACCGTCGTGGTGAACAGCCCGTTGCCCTGGGAGGCGCCGCGCACCCCGGTGAAGGAGGTGCCGGTCCTCAGGCCCGCGTCCGTCACCAGCAGGTTGCTCGACTCGACGTACAGCTTGTCGCCCTGGAGGTGGACCAGGTTGATCTCGGACGCCCGGTCCGCGAACCAGCAGGTCCCGTGCCCCTTCACCTCCATCATCGTCATCTGCTCACCGGTCAGCCGCCGGGTCACCATCCCGCGGAGGCCCTCGCCGCCGCCGGTGAGCTTCTTGAAGGACATCCGCCCGTCGTACGCGACCATCGACCCGTTCTTCGCCTTCACGGCGTCCCCGGTCATGTCGACGGCCAGCACCTTGCTGCCTTGCAGTCGGAACATCGCCACGCCGTGACGTTAGCCGCCGCCCGGGTGGCCGCGACAGGGCCCCCACGGGGATCCCGCGCACCCCCTGCGGTCCGGGCCGCCCCCGGATGCCACAATGGGCGCGCTTGTGCTTGCGTTCACAAGGAACGACGACACTTCCACTCCACTCCACTCTTCGAAGGTGATCCGTGGACATCAAGACCGCCTCCGCCCTCCGCCGTCTGCGCCTCGTCTCCGCTCCCGAGGCCGTCTCCTTCCTGCTCCTGCTCGTCTGCTCGGTGCTCAAGCGCACCACGGACTTCAACGCGGTGCCGGTCATGGGCGCCGTCCACGGCTTCCTCTTCGTCCTGTACGTCATCCTGTGGGCCGACGCCTGGAACCGCGCCAAGTGGCCGCTGGGGACGGCGGCGTTCTACTTCCTCATGTCCGTCCTGCCGACCGGCGGCTTCTTCGCCGACCGCAGGCTCAAGCGCGAGGCCGAGGACGCCGTGATCGCCTCCCGCGCCCGCCAGGAGGGGGTCGTCAGCGCATGATCGTCGCCTTCTCCGTGACCCCGCTCGGTGTCGGCGAGGACGTGGGCGAGTACGTCGCCGACGCGGTCCGCGTCGTCCGCGAGTCGGGCCTGCCGAACCGTACCGACGCGATGTTCACCTCCGTCGAGGGCGAGTGGGACGAGGTGATGGACGTGGTCCGGCGCGCCGTGGCCGCCGTCGAGGCGCGCGCACCCCGCGTCTCCCTGGTCCTCAAGGCGGACATCCGGCCCGGCGTCTCCGACGCCCTCACCACGAAGGTCGAGACGGTGGAACGCCACCTGTCGTCCTGACGCGGACAGCACGCGAGAGCCCCGGCCCCTCGAGGGCCGGGGCTCTCGCGTTCCCGTCCGGCACCGGCGGCCGCGCACCCGACCACACACCCCCACCTCCCACAACCCGGCCCGACCACCGGGGGCGACGCCCACCTCTTCGGACCCTTCCAGTTCGACACGCCCCCGTTCCTCCACTTTCGTGGGGAGCAACGCCTCGTTCGTTCACTTCCGTTCGATCACTGGAGGATGCTGTGCGGCCGGAGGGCTACGACTACGACACCCACAGCCGACTCGCCGGGCCCCTCACGGAGCCGACCGGGTCGGCGTACCGGGTGCAGTACACCAAGCTCCTCTCCCGTGAGCCGCGCCGAATACGGGCGGTCCTGCTCATGACGCTCGCGCCGCTGCTCACCGGCGCGCTCCTCGTCTACCTCGTCTGGCCGGCCCACTGGGTGGAACGGGAGGGCGGCGACTCCTGGCTCGTCGGTCTCGACACCGCCATGCTCGTCTCGATCGGGCTCATCGAGCTCTTCATGCTCGTCAACGTCGTCTCCATCTCCCACGCCACGATGGTCGCCCGCGATCCCGTCCCCGTCGTCCCCCGCCCCGGTGCCCGCGTCGCCTTCCTGACCACGTACGTCCCGGGCAAGGAGCCCCTGACGATGGTCCGCGCCACCCTGGAGGGCGCCGTCCGCGTCCGCCACACCGGCCCCGGCGGCGTCCTCGACGTCTGGCTGCTCGACGAGGGTGACGACGCCCGGGCGAAGGCCCTCTGCGCGGAGCTGGGCGTGCGGCACTTCACCCGGCACGGCGTCCCCGCGTGGAACCGCGACCACGGGGTCCACAAGGCCCGCACCAAGCACGGCAACTACAACGCGTGGATCGCGATGCACGGCGACGACTACGACTTCTTCGCCTCCGTCGACACCGACCACGTGCCCCTTCCCGCCTTCCTGGAGCGCATGACGGGCTACTTCCGCGACCCGGACGTCGCGTTCGTCGTCGGACCGCAGGTGTACGGCAACTACACGGCACCCGTCACCAAGGCCGCGGAGTCCCAGCAGTTCCTCTTCCACGCGCTGATCCAGCGCGCGGGCAACCGCTACCGCGCCCCGATGTTCGTCGGCACCAACAACGTCGTCCGCATCGCCGCCGTCAAGCAGATCGGGGGCCTGCGCGACTCCATCACCGAGGACATGGCCACCGGGTTCGAACTGCACCGCACCCGCAACCCGCGGACCGGCGGGCACTGGCGGTCCGTCTACACCCCGGACGTGCTGGCCGTCGGCGAGGGACCGGTCACCTGGACCGACTTCTTCACCCAGCAGACGCGCTGGTCACGGGGCACCTACGAGACGCTGTTCACGCAGTACTGGAAGGCGCCCTTCAGCATGCCCTGGGGGCGGCTGTTCTCGTACACCCTGATGCTCGTCTACTACCCGATGACGGCCGTCAACTGGTTCCTCGGCGTCCTCAGCTGCGTGCTCTTCCTGTGGTTCGGCGCCTCCGGCACCCAGGTGGCCGCGTCCGTCTGGCTGATGCTCTACAGCGACGCCGCCGCCCTCCAGGTCGGCCTCTACCTCTGGAACCGCCGGCACAACGTCTCCCCGCACGAGCCGGAGGGTTCCGGCGGTCTCGCGGGCATGGCGATGTCCGCGCTCTGCGCGCCTGTCTACCTCAAGTCCCTCGGGGCCGCGCTCGTCCGCCGCCCCAGCCGCTTCGTCGTCACCCCGAAGGGCGGTGGCACCAGCACCGACCGGCTGCCGACGTTCCGCGTCCACCTCTCCTGGGCGGTGGTGCTCGCCTCCTCGCTGGCCGCGTCGTTCGTCCTCGGCCACCGGCACGCGGCCATGCGCATCTGGGCGCTGCTGGCGACGGCGATCTCCCTGGCGCCGGTCGCCGTGTGGGCCGTCACGACCCGGCGGGCGCGGGGGCCGGTACGGGCGGCGGGGCGCCGGCGCCCCGCCGCCCGTACCGGCCCCCGCGCCCGCCGGGT
>NZ_JAVRHI010000387.1:0-18697 GCF_034105845.1 Streptomyces sp. CRN 30
ACGTCGCGACGCCCAACCACGCCCACCGCCCCGCGGTCGAGGCGGTGGCCGCGGCGGGCGCGGCGGTGCTGTGCGAGAAGCCGCTGGCCGCCGACCTGGCCGAGGCGGAGCGGCTCGTCACCGCCTGCCGGCGGGCGGGGACCCTCGCGGCGACCGCCTACGACCAGCGCTTCCATCCGGCCCACCGGGCCGTGCGGGCCATGGTGGCCGCCGGGGCGCTGGGCACGGTGACCGCGGTGCGGATCACCTACTGCTGCTGGCTGCCGCCCGCCTGGTCGCCGGACGGCCGCCCGTACGACAACTGGCGGGCCGATCCGGCGCGGGCGGGCGGCGGGGCCGCGCTCGACCTGGCGCCGCACGGACTGGACCTGGCGGGCGTCCTGCTCGGCGGGGACGACGTGGCGGAGCTGACGGCGCTGGTGCAGCACCGGGTGCACCCCTACCCGGTCGACGACGGCGCCGTGCTGGCCGGCCGGACCGGCGGCGGCGTCCTGGTCGCGCTGCACGTCGCGTACAACACCCCCGACACGCTGCCCCGCCGCCGGCTGGAGGTCGTCGGGACCCGCGGGCAGCTGACCGCGGTCGACACCCTCGGGCAGGACGCGGGAGGGGCGCTGTGGCTCTCCGGCGCGCACACCGCGGAACGCGTGCGGGTGCCCTTCGACACCGGTGCCTCGCCCTTCGCCGGCCAGGTCCGGGCGTTCTCCGCGGCCGTGGCCGCGGTACGCGCCGGCACCCCGCCGGCGCGGGCCTGGCCGTGGCCGCTCGGCCGGGACCTGGCCCTGCACCGGCTGCTGCTTGAGGCCCTGTCCCACGCCCGCACCGGCGTCGCCGCCTCCCCCACCGCCACCGCTCCGCGAGCTTCCGCGCCGGCACCGTCCCCGGTCCTGGCCCCGTCCCCCGTCGCCCCCGTCGAGGAAGGTCGCCGATGACCCTGTCGATGTACGCGTGCGCCAACTGCGGCCACTGGCAACGGTGGTTCGGTCCGCCGCCCGCCTGCCCGGTCTGCTGCGACGTGCGCAACGCGCTGCCCGAGGACGGCTGGGACTTCCCCGCCGAGAAGGAGGTCGGGGCGCTCCTGGTCGCCGACTGGTACCGGCCCGTCCCGGGCGTCACCGGCTTCCGCGCCGTCCCGTCCTTCGGCCTGGGCACCACGGGCTGGCTGATCGAGGCGGAGGGCGGCAACGTCGCCTGGGAGGCGGCCCCGTACTACCCGCCCGAGGCGCTCTCCGAGATCGAGCGGCTCGGCGGCATCACCCGGCTCGGCGCCAGCCACGTCCACGGGTACGGGGCCCTGTGGCAGCTCCAACGGCGCTTCGCCCCGCCGGTGGTGGCCGTCGGGGAGCCGGACCTGGTCTGGACGAAGGCGTTCCGGGTCACCTGGCCGGTGGACGGCCATCTGGAGCTGGCGCCCGGCCTGACGCTCCACCGCACCGGCGGCCACTTCCCGGGCCACTGCGTCCTGCACGACGCGCGCCGCGGGATCCTGTTCTGCGGCGACGCCCTCAAGGTCGACCTGGACGACACCGCGCCCCGCGCGCTCTCGTGCCACAAGGCCTTCCACGCACAAATTCCGCTCTCCCACGACGAGGTGCGCCACTACCGGTCGGTGATCGGCGCGCTCGACTTCACCGCCGTGGCCACTCCCTTCGAGTACGCGGCCCCCGTGACCACCGCGGACGTACTGCGCCTGTTCGACCACCAGCTGGCCGGACCGCCCGCTACGACCGCCCTCCCGATGGGATCCGGACGATGAACACCTCCTCCACGGAACACCCGGTGGTGCGCGCCTACCGCGACGCGCTCGCCCCCGGTGAGCAGCAGGACTTCGACATCGGCGCCGCGGACCGCACCGGACTGCCGGTCGTCTCGGCCGACCACCTGGACGCGGCCGGCGTCCGCAAGGGCGCCTGCGGGTACGGGGCGGACGCCGGACACGCCCGCGTCGGCGCCTACGGCGAACTCACCGAGGAGGTGCTGCTCGCCCGGCACCTGGCCCGTACCGGACGCCGCCGCGCCTCCTACGAGGAGCTGGTGCGCGAACGCGGCCGGGACCGGGTCGCCGATCCGGTCTCCCTGGTACTGCCGGCGGGCGCGGACTACCGTCCCGAGCGCCCGCTGGACTGGGTGCCCGCGCGCCGGCTGCGCACCGGCGAGGAGGTGCTGGTGCCCGCCGAGTTCGCCGCGGCCTGCGGCTCGGACCTGCCCGGCGATCCGCCTCCCGGCGGCCGGCTGACCACGCCGGTCACCAACGGGCTCGGCGCCGGCGACACGCTCGAACGCGCCCTGTCGCACGCGCTGCTGGAGATCCTCCAGCGCGACGGCAACGCCACCGCGCACCGCGCGATGGACGAGGGCGTGGTCATCGACACCGACGGGGTGACCGACCCGGTCACCCGCTCCGTCCTGGACCGGCTGCGCGACGCCGGTGTCGAGGTGCTGCCCAAGCTCGCCTCCACCCGGTTCGGGATGGCGGACGTCCACGTGGTCGGCACGGACACCGACGACGGGGCGGCTGAGGGCACGACCCCGCTGACCCTCACCGCGTGCGGTGAGGCCGCCCACCCGGACCGCGAGGCGGCCCTGCGCAAGGCGCTGACGGAGTACGTCTCCTCCCGCGCGCGGAAGGCCTTCTTCCACGGCTCGCTGGCGGCCGCCGCACGGATCGCCCCGCCCGGCTACATGGAGCGCGAACTGTCCTCGCCCATGGCGGAGCAGGAGCCGCGGGCGCTGCGGGCGATGACGTCGTGGGCCGCCCTGGACGCCGCGCGCCTGAGGGAACTGCTGGAGCCGACCGTCCTGTCCCGTCGCTCCACCGTCCCCTTCTCCACCCTGCCGACCGTGCCGCCCGGCTCGCTGGACGACCCGGCCGCCCTCCTCGACGACCTGCTGCGGCGGCTGGCGGACTTCGACGTCCTGGTCGTCGCCACCGGCGGGCCCGGGGCCCACGCGGTCAAGGTCCTCGTCCCCGGCATGGAGGTGGAGACGATGTCGTACGGGCGGATCGGGGAACGCGGCGTGCGCCGGCTGATGGAGCGCGAGCGCCTCGACGCCGGCGCCGGTCCCCTGGCCGGCGTGGGCCCCCTCCCCCACTCCGGGGCGCGGCCGGTGCACCTGACGCCCGAGGGCCGCGAACGGCTGGGCGGCCCCGCCTGGTTCGACACCGACGCGGCGCAGAAGACGGTGGGGGCGCTCTACCCCCTCTACCGCGAACCCGACCGCCACGCGGTGGCCCGTACGGCCGAGGGAGCGGTCCGGTGACCCCCGCCGCCCCCGCCGGCGGGCTGCGCTACGCCTACAACACCAACGGCATGACCTCGCACCGGCTGGACGACGCGCTGGCGCTGCTCGCGGACACCGGGTACGACGGCGTCGCGCTCACCGTGGACGTGGCCCACCACGACCCCTACGCGCCGCAGCTGGCTTCCCGCACCGCCGCGCTGGCCCGCCGGCTGGACCGCCTGGGCCTGGGCAGCACCGTGGAGACCGGGGCGCGCTTCCTGCTCGACCCGCGGCGCAAGCACGAGCCGACCCTGATCACCGCCGACCCGGCCGGCCGGGCCCGCCGGCTGGCGTTCCTGCGCCTGTGCGTGGACATCGCCGCCGACCTGGGCGGCGAGGCCGTCTCGTTCTGGGCGGGCGTGCCGGCGCCGGGCACGGACACCTCCGACGGCGGAGCCGCCTGGGACCGCCTGGTGGACGGGGTGCGTGCCGTCGTGGCGTACGCGGCCGAGCGGGGCGTGGTGGCGGCCTTCGAACCGGAACCGGGCATGCTCGTCGAGGACTGCGCGGACTGGTCCCGGCTGGCCGCCCTCGTCCCCGGTCTGCGCCTGGCGCTGGACACCGGCCACTGCCTGGTCGCCGGCGGGCTGACGCCCCGTCAGGCCGTGCTGCGCCACGCCGCGGACCTGGGTGCGGTCGCCGTGGAGGACATGCCGTACGGCCGGCACGAGCACCGCGCCCCGGGCGAGGGCGACATGGACCTGCCCGCCGTCCTCGGCGCGCTGCGCTCCGTGGGGTACGGCGGGCTGGTCGCCCTGGAGCTGTCCCGCGACGCGCACCGCGCCGACGTCCTGGTGCCCGGCGCGCTCGAGGCGCTGCGGCACGCGGAGGACAGGGCGGCCGGCGGGGAACCGGACCTGCGGGACGTGCGCGTGACCGCGGCGACGTTCCGCGCCGGCGCGCTGGGGATCGAGGTCGTGCGATGAGGATCGAGGTCGTGTGATGCGGATCTGTTTCGTCTCGCGCCGCTACTGGCCGGCCGTGTCGGGCATGAGCGCCTACGCGGAGAACCTGCTGCGGGCCCTGACCGCGGCCGGCCACGAGGTCACCCTGGTGTCCCAGTACCGCGGCGACCGGCAGGGCGGCGCCGTCTACGGCGGCGGCCCGCCCCCGCCCGAGCGGGTTCCCGAGGGGGTACGGCTGGTGGCGCTGGAGTCCCTGGGCGAGCAGGCCGTCGGCTCCGGGGCGCCCGCGGACTTCGAGGCCGACGTGAGCGCCCTGCGCGACACGGTCGTCGCCCTGCACGCCCGCGCGCCCTGGGACGTGCTGCACGCCCAGTACGGCTACCCCCCGGGGCTGGCCGCGCTGGAGGCCTCCGAACGGCTCGGCATCCCCGCCGTGGTCTCCATCCAGGGCGGCGACGGCCACTGGGTCGGCACCTGCTGCACCACCCACCGCACGGCGATCCGCCGGGTACTGCGGCACGCACCGGCCCTGCTGATCGGCTCGCCCAGCTTCCGCGCCGAGGTCGCCGCCCGCCACCGGGTGCCGGCCGAGCGCTTCACCGTGGTCCCCGGGGCCACCGACACCGAACGCTTCCGTCCCCGGCCCGGCCGGCGGCCGGGGACGGTCGGCGATCCGCCGGTGCTGCTGTACCACGGCCGGATCGACGTCCGCAAGGGCGTGCTCGACCTGCTGGAGGCGGTACGGCTGCTCCTCGCCGCGGGCGGACGGCTGCGCCTGCTGGTCTCCGGCACCGGCCCCGACCTGGAGCGGGTGACCCGGCGCGCACGGGAGGCCGACCTGGTGGACGCCGTGGAGGTGCTGGGACCGGTCGGCTACCACGACGCCCCCTCCGTCTACCGCCAGGGCGACGTCTTCGTCAGCCCCACCTGGGCCGAGGGCTTCTCCAACACCGTCCTGGAGGCGATGGCGAGCGGGCTCCCCGTGGTCTCCACCGACGTGGTCGGCGTGGTGGACTGCGTACGGGACGGCGTCAACGGGCTGCTGGTACCGCCCTGCGACCCCCACGCCCTGGCCGGGGCGGTCGGCCGGATGCTGGACGACGCCCCGCTGCGGCACCGCCTCGCCCGGACGGCGCTGCGGCAGGTCCTCACCCAGTGGTCGTGGCCGGTGGCCGCCGCGCGCATCGGGGCCGTCTACGAGGAGGTGTGCGCCGCGTGGCCGGCGGCGGGGACGGCGGGCGGGCCCCGGGCCCACGGGGCGCGGACGGCCGGGAGGACCCCGACGGCCGGCCGGGTCGCCGCCGCGACCGCGACCGCGGCCGTGGACCTGTCCTGCCGGTTCCGCTGGGCACCCCACCTGCTGTGACCGCGCCCGCGCGCGGCCCCCGCACGGCCGTGGCCGTCAGCCCGCACCTGGACGACGCGGTCTTCTCCGCCGGAGGCGTCCTGGCGCTCCTGTCCCGGGCGGGCTGGCGGGTGCGGGTCGTCACCTGTTTCACCGCGTCGGTCGGCGACCCCTGCCCCTTCGCCCTGTCCACCCAGCTCGACAAGGGGCTGCCCGCCGACGTCGACTACATGGCCCTGCGCCGGGCCGAGGACAGCGCCGCCCAGCGGACCCTGGGCACACTCCCGCCGGTCCACCTCCCCCTGCCCGAGGCCCCGCACCGGGGGTACGGCAGCGCACCGGAGCTCTTCGCACCGCCCCGCCCCGACGACACGGCGGGCACCGAGCTGAAACGGCTGCTCGCGCCCCACCTGGCGGCGGCCGACCTCGTGCTGGCCCCCCAGGGGATCGGTGACCACGTCGACCACCTGCTCACCGCCCGCGCGGTGGCCACCGGCGCACCGCCCGCACGCGTCTGCTGGTGGCGCGACGTGCCCTACACGGCCCGCGCACCGCAGTCCGCCGGCGGCGGGACGGCCGGGACGGCAGCCGCGACGACGGCTGGGGTGGCGTGCGAGGTGATGTCGGAAGTAACGGTCGACATCGGGGCCGTCCTCGCGGACAAGACCGCCGCGGCCCGGTGCTACACCACCCAGCTGGGCTTCCAGTTCGGCGGCCCCGGACGGGCCGGTGAGGTCCTGTCCGCCGTCGCCCGCGCCGAGGCCCGCCGCACCGGCGCGCCGTACGTCCACGGCGAGGCGCTGAGGGCGGGGCGCACGGCCCGGTGGATGCTCACGTCCACTTCGCGGACCGCCTACCGCTGACCTCCCCGTCACAGGGGGGTTACCCACACCGTCATCATGGGGGCGAGCGTCATTCTGCTGCCGGGGCGCCGTTCACATACTGAAACGCATGACCCACAACCCGACGGTGCTCCCGAACAATTCGTCGTCGCCGCGTGCGCGGGAAACGGGAAGCGACTTCGCCGAGCTGTCCCGACGCATAGCCGACGCCGGGCTGCTCCGGCGCCGCCCCCTGTACTACGGTGTGCGCTTCTCGATCGTGGCGCTCGTGCTCGTGGGGGGTGTCACTGCCTTCTTCGCACTGGGTGACAGCTGGGCCCAGCTGTTCGTGGCCGCCGCCCTGGCCGTGGTCTTCGGCCAACTGGCGCTGGCGGCCCACGACCTCGCCCACCGGCAGGTCTTCCGTGGCCGGCGCCCCAGCGAGATCGGCGGCCTGCTGGTGGCCGACCTGCTCCTGGGCATGAGTTACGGCTGGTGGATGAAGAAGCACACCCGCCACCACGCCAATCCCAATCACGAGGAGAAGGACCCGGACGTCGCCCCCGACCTCCTGGTGTGGTCCCGGCGTCAGGCGCGCCGGGCGAAGGGCCTCCCGCGCTTCATCGGGAGGCACCAGGCAGCCCTGTTCTTCCCGCTGCTGACCCTGGAGGGCCTCAATCTGAGCTTCAGCAGTTTCAAGGCGCTCCGCAGCCCGTCGATGAAGCGGCCGGCCCTGGAAGGCACCCTTCTGGTCGGGCACTTCCTGCTGTACTTCGGCGGCCTCTTCACGGTCCTCCCGCCCGGTAAGGCACTCGCCTTCATCGCCGTCCACCAAGGGTTGTTCGGGATCTACCTCGGTTCGGTCTTCGCGCCCAACCACAAGGGCATGCCGATGGTCGAGGAGGGCATGCGGCTCGACTTCCTGCGCCGCCAGGTCCTCACCTCCCGCAACGTCAGGGGCGGCCTGTTCATCGACGTCTTCATGGGCGGGCTGAACTACCAGATAGAGCACCACCTCTTCCCCAGCATGCCGACACCCGCCCTGGGCCGGGCGCAGGTCATGACCGAGCAGTACTGCGCCGAACTCGGCGTCCCGTACCACCAGACCGGGCTGCTCGCCTCGCACCGTGAGGCGCTGCGCCACCTCAGGAGCGTCGGTGAACCGTTGCGCGGCACCGCCTGAGACCACGACCCGCCTGAGAACAACGGCCCACCCGGGACCACGGCCCACCTGAGGAAGCGGCCCACCTGAGACCACGACCCAACAGACCCGCACAACCATTGACTCAATCGATCAGCCGTTGCGAGACTCGTTCGCCGGGAGAATGAATCGTTTCATTCCTCCGGCCCGGCACCTCGTCCGACAAGCAAAGGAGCATGCGGATGGGCAGAGGAACGACCGTTCCCGGCACGAGACGCACCCGAAGCACCGAGGGCACCAGGGCCGCCCGGGCCCGCGTCCGGCTGGTCACCGCCGGACTCGCCGTCCTGGCCCTGGGCGCCACCGCGTTCACGGGCCCGGCTCCGGCGTCCGGCGGCCACCGGCCGGACCACCGCCCGCTGCGCCAGATGGAGAAGCTCGACCGGGCCCCGGTCGCCGTGGGGACCGGGGACGGGGTCTTCGTGAGCTGGCGCCTGCTCGGCCTTGACCCGGAGAACACCGCCTTCCACGTGTACCGGGACGGCCGACGCGTCACCCGCACCCCGGTCCGCGACACGACCAGCCTCACCGACCCGCGCGGGACCGCCCGCTCGGTCTACCGGGTCGAGGTCCTGCGCGGCGGCAAGGTCACCGAGCGCACCGACAGGTTCGGCGTCTGGTCCGAGCAGTACGAGGAGATACCGGTCAACCGGCCCGCGGGCGGCGTCACGCCGACCGGGCAGGAGTACACATACCACCTCAACGACGCGAGCGTCGGCGACCTCGACGGCGACGGCCGGTACGAGATCGTCCAGAAGTGGGAGCCGAGCAACGCCCAGGACAACTCCCGCAGCGGCTACACCGGGAACGTCATCCTCGACGCGTACACCCTGGACGGCGAGCAGTTGTGGCGCATCGACCTGGGCCGCAACATCCGCGCCGGGGCGCACTACACCCAGCTCATGGTCTACGACCTGAACGGCGACGGCCGGGCCGAGGTGACCGTGAAGACGGCCGACGGCACGGTGGACGGCAAGGGCGAGGTGATCGGCGACCCGGCGGCCGACCACCGCAACAGCAGCGGTTACGTGCTGTCCGGCCCGGAGTACCTGACGGTGTTCGACGGCCGGACCGGCGCGGCGGTCGACACCGTGGACCACGTCCCCGGCCGGGGCGACACCTGCGACTGGGGCGACTGCTACGGCAACCGCGCCGACCGCTTCCTGGCCGGCGTCGCCTACCTGGACGGCGAGCGCCCCTCGGTCGTCTTCGCCCGCGGCTACTACACCCGCTCGACCCTGACCGCCTTCGACTTCGACGGCAAGCGGCTGAAGCAGCGCTGGGCGTTCGACTCCGACGAGCTGGGCGCGGAGTACGAGGGGCAGGGCAACCACAACCTGTCGGTCGCGGACGTGGACGGCGACGCCCGGGACGAGATCGTCTACGGCTCGCTGACCGTGGACGACGACGGCTCGCCGCTGTACAACACCCGGCTGGGTCACGGGGACGCGCAGCACGTCTCGGACCTGGACCCGAGCCGTCCGGGCCTCGGGGTCCTCTCCGCGCACGAGTCGATGTCGGCCTCCGGCAACCGCGGGGCGACGTTCCGGTCCGCGGCCACCGGCGAGATCCTCCACAGCATGCCCGCGACCCGGGACATCGGGCGCGCGGCGGCCGGTGACATCGACCCCACCCACCCGGGCGCCGAGGCGTGGGCGGTCACCGCGACCGGCGCGTGGAACTCACGCGAGGGCGAACTGCGGGCGGCGGACGGCACGTTGATCGGCACGTCCATCCCGTCGGCCAACCACATGATCTGGTGGGACGGCGATCCCCTGCGCGAGATCCTCGACCACGACTTCGACGAGGCGGCCGATCCGGCGGGCCGGCCGTACGTCGCCAAGTGGGACTGGAAGAACGGCGTCCAGAACACCGTCTTCCAGCCCGAGGGCGTGTACACCAACAACTGGACCAAGGGCAATCCCGTGCTCCAGGCCGACCTGTACGGCGACTGGCGCGAGGAGGTGGTCTACCGCGCCCAGGACGAGTCGGCGCTGCGGATCCACACCACGACCGCCGCGACGAAGCTGCGGCTGCCCACGCTGATGCACGACCCGCAGTACCGCCTCGCGGTGGCCTGGCAGAACGTGGCCTACAACCAGCCGCCGTGGACCGGCTATTTCATCGGCAAGGACATGAAGAAGCCGGCCCGGCCGGCCATCCGCTACACCCGGTGACGCGCGGGGGCCGCACCTCTGCGTGAGGTGTGACCGAACGGCCGGTCCACGGCCCGGGACGGTTCCGGGCCGTGGACCGGCCGTGGCGTGTCCGGCGGCGCGCCGCGGATCGCTGCGCTCACGCGGCCACGACGCGGTCCCGCTCACCCCCGTCCCGGTGGATCGGGGTGCGCAGACCGGTCAGCGGGAGGCCCGTGCCGCCCCGCCGGGCCGCGACGATCTCCGCCGCGATCGACAGGGCGGTCTCCTCGGGCGTACGGGCGCCGAGGTCGAGGCCGATCGGGGACCTGAGCCGGGCCAGTTCCCGTTCGGTCAGGCCCGCCGCGCGCAGCCGCCGGTGGCGGTCCTCGTGGGTGCGGCGGGAGCCCATGGCACCGACGAAGGCAGCGGGCAGCCGCAGGGCCACCTCCAGCAGCGGGACGTCGAACTTGGCGTCGTGGGTGAGCACGCAGAGCACCGTACGGGCGTCGGTCGTGGTGCTCCGCAGGTAGCGGTGCGGCCAGTCGACCACGATGTCGTCCGCCTCGGGGAAGCGGGTCCGGGTGGCGAAGACGGGCCGGGCGTCGCACACGGTCACGTGGTGGCCGAGGAACTTGCCCGCCCGCACGAGCGCCGTCGCGAAGTCGATCGCCCCGAACACGATCATGCGGGGCGGCGGCACGCTCGACTCGACGAGCAGCGTGAGGCCGCCGGGGCAGTGCGACCCGTCCTCCGAGAGGTCGACCGTGCCGGTCCGGCCGGCCTCCAGCAGGGCGCGGGCCTCGGCCGCCGCCGTCCGGTCCAGCCGCGCGTGGCCGCCGAGGCCGCCTTCGTACGCTCCGTCGGGGCGGACGAGCACGGACCTGCCCAGGAACTCGGCCGGGCCGCGCACGACCCGGGCCAGCGCCGTCGCCTCGCCCCGGGCCGCGGACGCCAGCGCGGTGGCCCACAGGTGCCGGCCGGGTGCCTCCACACCGACCGGAGTGACCATGACGTCGACGGTTCCGCCGCAGGTCAGGCCCACCGCGAAGGCGTCCTCGTCGCTGTAGCCGAACCGTTCGACGACCGTCTCACCGTCGTTGAGCGCCTGCACGCAGAGGTCGTACACCGCTCCCTCGACGCAGCCGCCGGAGACCGAGCCGATGGCCGTGCCGTCGCTGTCGACGGCGAGGGCGGCGCCGGGGTCGCGCGGCGCGCTGCCCCCGACGGCGACGACGGTGGCGACGGCGAACGCCCGGCCCTCCTCCGCCCAGCGGTGCAGCTCCTCGGCGAGGTCAAGCATCCCGTACCCCTTCCGCGGCGGCCGCCGGGTCCGTACCGGCCGCCGTGCCCGCCAGCAGGACGCGGTCGGGGCGGATGGGCAGGTGCCGGTGGCGTACGCCGGTCGCGTGCCACACCGCGTTGGCGATCGCCGCCGCGGCGCCCACGATGCCGACCTCGCCGATGCCCTTGATGCCGACCGGGTCCTCCGGGTCCGGGTCGTCGATCCAGTCCGCCTCGACGAGCCGTACGTCGGCGTTGGCGGCGACGTGGTAGCCCGCGAGGTCGGCGCCGACCAGGCCGCCCGAGCCGCTGTCCCGGACCGCCTCCTCGTGCAGGGCCATCGAGATGCCCCAGATCATGCCGCCGACTAGCTGGTTGCGGGCGGTGAGCGGGTTGACGATGCGGCCGGCCGCGAAGATGCCGAGCATGCGCCGCACGCGCACCTCGCCGGTGGCCGGGTCCACGGCGACCTCGGCGAACTGGGCGCCGTAGGAGTGGCGTTCCTTCTGCGCGAGGGCGCCGACCGCCTCGGTGGTGTCGGAGCGCACCGTGATGCCCTCGGGCGGGACGTCCCCGCTCAGGGTGAGCCGCTCGCGCAGCTCGCCGGCCGCGACGTTGATCGCCCAGGCCCAGGAGCGGGTGCCCATCGAGCCACCGGCGATCATCGCCGGGCCGAAGTCGCTGTCGCCGATGCGCATGTGGATGCGGTCCGTCTCCACCCCGAGCGCGTCGGCGGCGACCAGGGCGAGCGCCGTCCGGGCGCCGGTGCCCAGGTCGGCGGCGGCGATCCGCACGGTGAAGGTGCCGTCCGCCTCCGCCGTCAGCGCCGCCGTGGACGGTCCCGCGCCCGCGGGGAAGGAGGCCGCCGCGGTGCCGGTGCCCAGCAGCCAGCGCCCGTCACGGCGCACACCGGGGCGCGGGTCCCGGTCCGCCCAGCCGAACCTGCGCGCGCCCTCGCGGAAGCAGGCGATCACGTTGCGGCCGGCGAAGGGCAGTCCGGACACCGGGCCGTGCTCGGGGTCGTTGCGGGCGCGCAGTTCGATCGGGTCGATGCCCAGTTCCTCGGCGAGTTCGTCGAGCGCCGACTCCAGCGCGAACGACCCCGGCGCCTCGCCCGGCCCGCGCATCCACGTCGGGGTCGGCACGTCGAGCCGGACGACCCGGTTGGCCGTGTGGTGGGCGTCGGCGTCGTACATCACCCGGGCCACTCCGGCACTCGGCTCCACGTAGTCCTGCACCGTGGAGGTGAGGTTGAGGGAGTCGTGCTGCAGGGCGCGCAGCCGTCCGTCCGCGTCGGCGCCGAGCCGGACCCGCTGCGTGGTGGGGGTGCGGTAACCGGTGAGCGAGAACATCTGACGGCGCGTCATGACCACGCGGACCGGCCGCTGGAGGGCGGTTGCGGCCATCACGGCGGCCACCTGGTGGGCGCGGACGCCCTTGCTGCCGAAGCCGCCGCCGACGTGCTCGGAGCGGATGCGCACCGAGCCCGGGTCGAGGGAGAACAGCCTCGCGAGGTCGTTCTGCACCCAGGTGGCGCCCTGGTTGGAGTCGAGGACGTCGAGCCGGCCGCCGTCCCAGCGGGCGGTCGCCGCGTGCGGCTCCATCATGCTGTGGTGCTCTTCGGGCGTGGTGTACTCGGCGTCCACCACGGCGGCGGACGCGGCGAGCTGTGTCTCCAGGTCGCCTTTCCCGGTCACCGCCGGCATGTGTCCGTCCAGCGTGTCCGCGTCCGGGCGGCCGGCGGAGAAGTCGACGTCGTGCGGTTCCTTCTCGTACCGCACCACGAGCGCTTCGGCCGCCTCGCGGGCCTGCTCGGGCGTCTCGGCGACGACGAGGGCCACCGGCCAGCCCATGTGCGGCACCCGGTCGTCCTGGAAGAGGCCGGTGGTCGGATCGGGCGCGACGCCCAGCATGCCGGTGAAGTCGCGGTCGACCCGCGGGGCGTTGCCGTGGTGCAGGACCTCCAGCACGCCCGGCATGTCCAGCACGGGACCGGTCTCCACCGCACTGACGCGCCCGCGGGCGACGGTCGACAGCACCAGCCAGCCGTACGCGAGGTCGGCGAAGGGGATGTCGCCCGCGTAGCGCGCCGCCCCGGTGACCTTGTCCCGGCCCTCCACGCGCGTGTGGGCGGTGCCGACGGGACCCCTCAGCTCCGTGGGCACGTTCGTGCCCGTGGTCGTCGTGGTCATCGGGCGGCCTCCTCGCCGGGACCGCCCGGCTCGGCCAGTTCGCTCAGCACGGCCACGATGAGGTTGCGCATGAGGGTCACCTTGTATCCGTTGCGGGGCAGTGGCCTCGCCGCCGCCAGTTCGAGGTCCGCCGCGGCGTCGAACGTCGCGGCGTCGGCGGAGGCGCCGGTCAGTACCTGCTCGGCCGCCCGGGCCCGCCAGGGCCGGGAGGCGACCGCGCCGAGGGCGAGGCGGGCGTCGTGGACGACGCCGTCCCGGACGTCGAGCGCGGCGGCGACCGAGCCGATGGCGAACGCGTAGCTGGCGCGCTCGCGCACCTTCCGGTACCGCGAATGGGCGGCGACCGGGGCGGGCGGCAGGGCGACGCCGGTGATCAGCGCGCCCGGCGGCAGGGCGGTCTCACGGTGCGGGGTGTCGCCCACGGGCAGGTAGAAGTCGGCGAGCGGGACCTCGCCCGGTCCGTCGGCGGTCTCGTAGGAGACGACCGCGTCGAAGGCCGTCAGCGCCACACCCATGTCCGAGGGGTGGACGGCCACGCAGTGCTCGGAGGCGCCCAGGATCGCGTGGTTGTGGTGCTGCCCCTCGACGGCGGGGCAGCCGCTGCCGGGGGCGCGCTTGTTGCACGGGCCGGTGACGTCGGTGAAGTAGGCGCAGCGGGTGCGCTGGAGCAGGTTGCCGCCGACGGTGGCCATGTTGCGCAGCTGCCCGGAGGCACCGGCCAGCACGGCCTGCGTGAGCGCCGGGTAGTGGTGGCGGACCAGGGGGTGGGCGGCGAGGTCGCTGTTGGTGACGGTGGCGCCGATGCGCAGGCCGCCGTCGTCCGTCGGCTCGATGCGGTCCAGCGGCAGGGCCGTCACGTCGACGAGCCGGGCGGGCCGTTCGACGCCGGTCTTCATCAGGTCGACGAGGTTGGTGCCGCCGCCGAGGAAGCGCGCGTCCGGATCGGCGTCGAGGAGGGCGACCGCGCCGGAGACGTCGGAGGCACGCTGGTAACCGAACTCCTTCATGCCTGCGCCTCCTTGCTCCCGGCCGGGACTGCGGCGTCGGCGTCGACGTCGGCCCCGGCCGCCCGGGCGACCGCCTGGACGATCGAGACGTACGCACCACAGCGGCACAGGTTGCCGCTCATCCGCTCCCGGATCTCCTCGGGAGTCAGCGGTGGCGGTCCCGCCTCGGGCCGGACGTCCCCGGTGACGGCACTGGGCCAGCCCGCCGCGTGCTCCTCGATGACGGCGACCGCGGAACAGATCTGCCCCGGCGTGCAGTAGCCGCACTGGTAACCGTCCAGGTCGAGGAAGGCCTGCTGCACCGGATGCAGCCGGTCGTCCTCCGCCATGCCCTCGATGGTGGTGACCTCGCGGCCTTCCGCCGCCACCGCCAGTTGCAGACAGGACACGGCCCGGCGCCCGTCGAGCAGGACGGTACAGGCACCGCACTGTCCCTGGTCGCAGCCCTTCTTGGTACCGGTCAGATCGAGCCGCTCACGCAACGCGTCGAGCAGGGTGGTGCGGTGGTCGACGGACAGGGTGTGCTTCTCGCCGTTGACGCGCAGCGTGAGGTCGCTCCGCGTCGGTGTCGAGGCGGGAGTGGGGGAAGGAACCATGATCGCTTCTCTTTCACGTATCCGTATGTCGCGTTTCCGTAGGTCGCGTTTCCGCGTGCGGAACAGAGCGGGGTGGACGAGGAACGAAGGAAGTCGGTGCTGTCGGGTGCTGCTGTCGGGTGCTGTCGGAAAAGGGAATGCGTACCGCCCGTGGCGGTGTCGCTTCGGCGAGGTGCACTATGCGGAGAAGACGGGCTCGGGGGAGAACCGGTCCGGCGAGGGCCCACGGGCGCACCGGCCCCGGTCGGTGGCCGCCGACTGCCGCAGCCGGTCCCGGTTCCGATACGATCACCCAAACCGGACAGGTGTCCGTTACCAGGAAACCTAACGGACAGTTGTCCGCTTAGCAACGAGCAATTCCGGCCACGGGTCCGGGAGGAGGGCGGGTGCAGCAGATGAACGACACACCCCTGCGCTCGGACGCGCAGCGCAACCGCGAACGCATCCTCGAAGTGGCCCTGGCCGAACTCACCCGCTGCTCCCAGGCCCCGCTGAGCATGATCGCCAAGAAGGCCGGCGTCGGGCAGGGCACGTTCTACCGCAACTTCCCCAACCGCGAGGCGCTGGTCCTGGAGATCTACCGCCACGAGATGCAGCAGGTGGCCGACAGCGCGGCGCAGTTGCTGGAGGGCCGCGGGCCCGACCGGGCGCTGCGCGAGTGGATGGACCACCTCGCCCGGTTCGCCATGGCCAAGGCCGGTCTGGCGGACGCGATCCGCCAGGCCACGAGCGCGCCGGGGAGCCCGGCGAAGCCGGGGCACACCCAGGTGCTCGCCGCCGCCGAACTCCTGCTGCGCGCCAACGAGGAAGCCGGCACCATCCGTCCCGGAGTGACCGCGGACGACTTCCTCCTCGCCATCGGCGGCCTCTGGCAGATCGATCCGCACGGGGACTGGGAGCCGACCGCCACCCGGCTCCTCGACCTGATCATGGACGGGCTGCGGTGCGGTGCGCACGGAGGCCGGGCCGAGGCCCAGTAACCCCCGGAACCACCGCCGCTGATCGGCGCCGCCCGTCCAGGTGGTCAGCCGCCACTCCCTTTGCCGCCGGCGGGCAGGCGGCCGCCTCAGACCCTGACGGCGCCCGGCCGGCCGTCCTCGACCACGAACGACGCGAACGTCTCCGCGGCCGCGTCGGCGCGGCTGACCGTGGGCACCATGCGCAGGTCGGTCCGCCACTGGTGCCGGTCGAGCGTGCAGGTGACGTAGCCGCGCCGGTCGCCGTCGAAGAACTTGATGTGCGGGTTCCACTTCATCATGGGTCCGTAGTACGGCCCGTAGACCTCGTCGTCGCCGTTGGTCGAGATGGAGGTGCCGACGAACTCCGTGGCGATGACGGGCGACGCGGGGTCGTCGAAGTCGCTCCTGATGTCGTTGACGAACGTGGAGTGCCAGTCGCCGGCGACCATGACGGGGTTGCGCACCTGCGCCGAGACGAAGGTGTCGGTGATGGCCCTCCGTGCGGCGGGGAACCCGTCCCACGCGTCGTGCCAGAGGATGTCGCCGGTCGGGCCGTCGTGGTCCAGGCGCGCCATCATCACGCTCGTCGCGATGACGTTCCACCGGGCGCGCGACCGGCGCAGCCCGTCCAGCAGCCACCTCTCCTGCGTGGCGCCGAGCATGGTGCCCGTGGCCGGGTCGTGGCCGGCCGCGCACGCCGGTGCCTCGCCCCAGCCGCAGGGCGGCGCGCTGCGGTACTGCCGGGTGTCCAGCAGGTCGAGCTGGGCCAGAGAGCCCCAGTCCGTCCGTCCGTACAGGGTGAGCGAGCCGTCCCTGCGGGGCAGCGAGCGGCGGCGTACCGGCTGGTGCTCGTACCACGCCCGGTACGCGGCGACCCGGTTCGCGGGGTCCGTGCCGTCGTGGGCGCCGGCGTAGTCGTTCACCACCTCGTGGTCGTCCCAGGTCACGAGCCACGGGAAGCGGGCGTGGGCGCGCTGCAGGTCCGGGTCGGACTTGTACAGCGCGTACTGCATCCGCCAGCGGTCCAGGTCCCGCGGCCCCTCGCGCAGCACGTCCGGTGTCGCCGTCCGGCGCAGGCCGCCGTCGGCCGGCACACCGCCCTCGTACACGTAGTCGCCGAGGTGGACGACGAGGTCGAGGTCCTCCTCGGCCATGGAGCGGTAGGCCGCGTAGTAGCCGTGCGACCACTCCTGGCAGGAGGCGAACGCGAAGCGCAGGGCGCCCGGCGCACTGTTCGCGCGCGGCGCGGTGCGGGTGCGGCCCACTTGCGAGACGTCGCCGCGGTAGCGGAAGCGGTAGTGGTACTCCCGGTCCGGGGCGAGGCCCTCGACCTCCACGTGCACCGAGTGCGCCAGGCCGGGCAGGGCCGACACCGTGCCCCGCTCGACGATCCTCCGCATGCCCGGGTCCAGCGCCACCTGCCAGTCGACGGGCACGGGGCGGCTCGGCATGCCGCCGTCGGGGCTGTACGGGTCGGGCGCCAGCCGGGTCCACAGCACCACGCCGTCGGACGTCGGGTCGCCCGAGGCGACGCCGAGCGTGAACGGGTACGCGCCGCCGCGGATGCGGGGCGCCGCGAGGGCGGTGCCTTCCAGGGGCACCTGGCCGGCGGCCGCCAGTGAGGCGACGGCACCGACACCGCCGAGGAAGCGGCGACGGTTCGGGCGGGACGGCGCGGCACGCTCTGCTGGGGACGTCATGGCCGGAATACCAGCGCCCTTCCCTGACCACGAGTCGTCGGCCGGGTGACCTCGATGTGAAGACACCGGGCAGTGAGCGGCGGACTCCGTCACGCCCGGCCGGTCCCCGGGCGCCGTGCGACGAGGACGAACTCCCGGCCGGGACGGTCGGGGGCGTCGCGGACGCCGTCGACCACGTACCCCCGCGCGACCAGGTCCGCCTCGACCTCCTCCCGTTCGCGGAAGCGCAACGTCGAGTCGGACGTCAGCACCTGCCCGTCGGCGGCGAAGACGTACGTCCACCGGTACGTCACCAGGGGCTCGCTCACGTCGGTCACCCGGACCCGGCTCTCGACCGCGCCGACGCCCGGTACCTCCGTCACCCGGTACGAGTCCTCCCGGTTCCACTCCTCCCAGGCGCGCCCGGCGGGATCCCGGGTCTCGAACACCAGGCGCCCGCCCGGCCGCAGCGGCGCCTGGGCCCTCCGCAGGGTCTCCTGCCAGGTCACGGGGTCGGCGACGGCCTGGGCGACGTTCCCCGTCATGGTCACCAGGTCGGCCTCCAGGGGCGGGGGCGCCGTCGCGTCACCGTGGATCCCCCGTACCCGCTCGCCGCCCGGCTTCCCCCTGGCCACGTCCAGGGACGCCCCGGCGGGGTCGACGCCGACGGCCTCGATCCCGCGGTCGGCCAGGAGGAGGGCGAAGACCCCGGTCCCGCAGCCGATGTCCAGGACCCGGCGTGCCCCGAACTCCTCCGCCGTGCGCAGGTACGCGTCGAGATCACCGCGGTCGGGGTCGAGCCGGTCGTGGATCGCGGCGAGCCGTGGATGCCCGTGGCACCCGTCAGCCATGCGGCCGACCGTAGACGGAGGCGGCTGCCCTCCTCCACCGGGTTCCACGGGGCGTCCACCGGGCGGCCGGGCAGGAGCGCGGCCCGCCCCTCACCCCTTGAGCAACCGGTGCGCCGTCCGCCCGGCCCACCACGACCCGGCCGCACCCACCGCCAGTTGGCCGAGGAGCAGCAGCGGCGCGTACTCCCCGCCGCGGACCACGCCGACCAGCACGGGTGCCGTGACGAGCAGCGCGGCCAGCGGACCCCGGAGGTACCACAGGAGTATCTGCACGGGAGCGGTGCCGCCCAGCGCGGTCTGGGTGCCGACCAGGACGTGTGCGGGAACGACACCCCGGTAGGAACTGACGAGCGCGGCCGCCACGAACGCGGGCACCGCGGCCACGAGCACGACGGGGCCGGCCGCGCCCGTCCCGGCCGTCCCGCACGCCACGGCGCCGG
>NZ_JAVRHI010000388.1:0-26316 GCF_034105845.1 Streptomyces sp. CRN 30
CGCCAGTTGCCGGGCCGTCCACGGCAGGGCGGCGGAGCGGCGCACGTCGTCGCCCTCCCGGCGCGCGGGCTCCGTGAGCTGGGCGGCGGCCAGGTACTCCGCCACGAGCGCGGCGACACACAGGAGGTCCCGTGCGTCGCCGTGCGCCTGACGGGCCGTCACCGTGAGCGCGACCGCTGCCGTGGCCCACACCGCCGCCCGGACCAGGCGGCCGGGGGTGCGCAGCAGCGCGGTCGCGTCACGCCAGGGCACCAGCAGCAGGGCGTGGCGCGGCACGGGCAGCCGCACGGCGGGGCGTGACCGGTCCTTCCGCAGCGCGGGGAGACCGGCCCTGGCCTGCCGCAGGTCGAGCATCATCAGGGAGGCCGCGACGGTGGAGGCCACCGTCGCCCGGCGGCGCAGCGCGCCGACGGGGATGAGCGGGAGCTGCCGGGCCACCGGCACGGCGAGCGCGGCCGAGCAGGCGACGGACAGGGCGGCTCCCGCTCCCCACCAGGGGGCCGGGCCGCCCACCGCGGCGACCAGGGGCTGCGCGGACCAGCCCCACGGTCCCGACCACAGGAAGAGGTGGGCCGCCCAGTCGGGTGTCCCCCGGGCCACTGTCAGCGCCGCGCCGGCCACCACGGCCGCCGCGGCCGTCCAGGCCAGGCCGAAGGCCCGCGCCCCGTACCGCAGCACCCAGCGGTCGTGGCGCTCGACGCAGACGCCGAGGGCGCCGGCCATCAGACCGGTGGCGACGCCCGCCCAGGCCCCGGCGAGGGTCGCGACCGGCCACGGGTGCGGCCCGGAGGCGTACAGCAGGAAGCCCGCGGCTCCGCCCAGCACCCCGGCCACCGCCGCGGTCGTCCCGGCGGACGCCGCGAACCGGGGCAGCAGCAGCGGGCCGCGCCGCACGGGCGTCCTCAGCAGCCAGTTCACGGTCGGTTCGGCCACCAGGACGGGCCCGCGCCACACCGCCGCGCGGGCCGTGCCCAGCAGGACCAGGAGCAGCAGCACCGGGAGTGTCACCGCAAGGCTCGTCACGATGTCCGTCATGACGGCCGGCGGCCGGTCCCCGCCGCGTCCGGCCCGGGCGGCGGCCAGGAGGCCGGGCACGCCCCAGAAGCCGCCGACGAGCGCGACGCCGTACAAGGTGAAGGCCAGGCTCCGGCGCCTCTCCTCGCGCGTGGCGCGGCGGGCCTCGCGCAGGTGGCCGAGCACGCGCGCGGTCGGCTCGTCCACGGTGAGGAGACGTACCGTGGCCCGCGGTGCGCGCAGGAGGCTCATCGCGGCCCTCCCCGGCCGGAGGGGGAGCCGGCCGGGGACAGCACGCCGTCCTCCAGCGTGAGCACCCGGTCCGCGGCGGCGCCCACCGCCTCGTGGTGCGTCACCGCGAGGACGGCGGTCCCGCGGTCGCGGTGGTCGGCCAGCCGCCGGGCGAGGTCGTGCCGCGCCCGGCTGTCGAGGCGCTGTTCGGGCTCGTCCAGGACGAGGAGGTCGTGCGGGCGGACGAACGCGGCGGCGAGGAGCAGGGACTGGACCTGCCCCGAGGACAGGGCCGTGGGCAGGGCGTCGGCGTGGTCGGTCAGCCGGTGCCGGGCGAGTGCCTCCTCGACAGCGTCGTCCGCCGCGTCGCCGAGCCCGTGGGCGAGGGCCACGAGCATCAGGTGTTCCCGTACGGTCAGGTCGGGGTAGCAGGCGCCCGGGTCGATGACCGTGGCGAGCCTCGACCGTGTCGCGGCCGCGTCCTCGTCCACCGGCTGCCCGTCGAACAGCGCCGCACCCGAGGTCGGTTGCTCCCGGCCGCAGGCCACGCGCAGCAGCGTCGACTTGCCCGACCCGTTGTCCCCCATGATCACGACGAACTCCCCGGGGTGGAGGTCCAGGCTGACCGAGCGCAGGACCACGTGGTCCCCGTAGCTGCGGCCCACGTCGGTCAGCCGGAGCAGCGGGAGCGTGGCCGGGGCATCTGTGCGACTCATGACCGGCCATTCTCCGTGGCCCGGTGGACCGGGTCCGCACCGCCCCGGCCGCCGGGCGGAGCGCGGCCGCCGGACGTCTGTGTCCGGCACAGCCTCCTCACCCCGGCGGGCGCAGACTGCTACAGGCCGCCGTGACCGTCCCGGCCGCCGGCCCGTCCGCGCCGCCGGTGCCGCGTCTGACCCGTCGGGCGTCGGCCGTCGGCCGTCGGCCGTCAGCCGTCAGCCGTCAGCCGTCAGCCGTCAGCCGTCGGTTGACATGACGCGAACTGATCGGTTTACTCCCTGCTGCGTCAGGATCGAGCACCTGACGCCAGAGGTACGCCCAGCCGGTAGCGCGGTCCGCACAGCGCCGCAAGCCCGGACACAGTCGCCAGGACGGCCGCAGCGACGCGGTGTCCGAGGCGGGGCCGTGCCCCCACTCCACGGAGCTCACTCATGCACCACACCCAGCGCGCCCGGTCCCGCGGGCCCGTCGCCGCCGTGGCGACGGCCTCGGCCACCGCCGTCGTCGGCGCCCTCCTCGTCTCCTGCGGCTCGAGCGCGAGCGCGTCCCCCACCGCCGCCGTGCAGCCGCCCCCCGCCGGCGCCGTCTTCGACTACCAGATCGGCGAGCCCTACACCCCGGCGTCCGACGTCGAGGTCGTCACCCGCGACTACACCGAGGACCCGGCGGACGGCCTCTACAACATCTGTTACGTCAACGCCTTCCAGGCCCAGCCGGGCGCCGAGAAGGAGTGGGGCGACCTGCTGCTGGAGGACGCGAACGGCGACGTCGTCTACGACGACGACTGGGGCGAGGCCGTCCTCGACATCCGCACCGACGACAAGCGCGAGAAGATCGCCGCCAAGGTCAACGCCATGACCGACACCTGCGCCGACGCGGGTTACGACGCCGTCGAGCCCGACAACCTCGACACGTTCTCCCGCTTCGAGGACCTGATCGGCGAGGACGACGCCAAGGCGTTCGTCCGGCTGCTTGCCGACCACGCCCACGAGCGGGGCCTGGCGATCGGGCAGAAGAACACCCCCGCCTTCTCCACCGCGCGCGAGGAGACAGGTCTCGACTTCGCCGTCTCCGAGGAGTGCGGTGAGTGGGACGAGTGCGGCGACTACACCGAGGGCTTCGGCGACGACGTCATCGTCATCGAGTACGACGAGCAGGCATTCGACAAGACGTGCCGCGAGTACGGCGACCGCCTCAGCGTCGTCCTGCGCGACCTGGACGTCACCGCCCCCGGCGACGACGCGTACGTGCGCGAGACCTGCTGAGACTCCGCGGCGCCGGCCTGCTCACCTTCCTTGGTGGGTGGCGCCGGACGGGCGGCGCTCACGTGTGCGTGGACGGCTGAAGCCGCGCCCGGTGGACGCGGCGACGCCGGCTCCTACGCACGGAAGGGGAACATGCGGGCGACCCTGGCAGAGCGGGAAGGCGACGGGGATCACCGTACGAGGTCCGCGAGTTCGGCCAGGACCCGCGCCGCCGGCGCCGGGTCGACCAGCCACTTCAGGTGGCTGCCCGGCAGGGTGCGGACGTCGTACGGGTTGTCCGGCGTCAGGGCGTCGCCCTCGCGGATCAGCCGGTCCTGCATGACGAGCGGCATGCTCGTGTCGTCGGTCAGGCGGACGTAGGTCTTCGGGATCCGGCCCCAGGTGTCGGCCCGCGCCCGGTCGGCGGAGGTGCCGACGTCCAGGTTCTCGTCGGGCTGGAAGGTGTTGAGGAAGGTCAGGAACTCCTCGTCGGTGCCGTCGGCGAGGAAGGCCGCCTTGAACGCGGCGAGGGCGTCCGGGTCCGCGGTGCGGAAGTTGACGCGGAGCAGGCCCAGTTCGGCCGGATTCCCCACCGCCGCCAGGGCCAGGGAGGCCGGGTCGACCGTGGCCATCTCCGGCTCGGCGTAGTAGTCGCCGACGTCGAGGGCGACGGGGCACCAGGCCGAGACGTAGACGATGCGGTCGATCAGGTCGGGCCGGGCGTTGGCGACGGCGGTGGCCGTGGCGCCGCCGCGGCTGTGGGCGACGAGGATCACCGGCCCGTTCCGCTTGGCCCGCTCCAGGACGCCGGTCACGTGCGCGGCGTTGTCGGCGAGCGTGACGCCCTTGATCGAACCGGGCGCGGTGGCGAGCGCCTCCGGGTCCTGCGGCGCCTGGTAGGCACGGGTGTAGGTCGCTCCGAAACCGTGGCCGGGCAGGTCGACGGCGACCGAACGGTGTCCGAGGAGACCGAGCTCGGCCTGGAGCGGGGCGAAGGAGAAGGAGTTCGCGAAGGCTCCGTGGACCAGTACGAAGGTCGGTTGCTGCTGCATCGGCCTCACGCTACCCGTCGAAGATCATCCGTACTACCGGTACGGATTCTTCCGTTTCGAGGGTTCCCCAGCGAGTCAGCGAGGCAGCGGAGTCGCGAACGGTGCTCTGCATCCTTCGATGTACGCCCGGTTCGGTCCCGCGCACGATGGATCGTCGCGGTACCGCCGGGACGATGGAGTCATGAACGACATCGGGACCCGAGCCCGGCAGGCGCCGGCGTCCCCCACCCACGGACAACGGCTCCCGCTCCTCGACGTACTGCGCGGAACAGCCGTCCTCGGCACCCTCATGACCAACGTCTGGGTCTTCGCGGGGCCGGGCGCGGAGTGGGCCGTCCTGCGGTCCGGCACGGCCGAGATCTCCTTCGGCTCGCCCGCCGAGGCCGCCCGGAGCGTCTTCGTCCTGCTCGCCAACGGCAAGTTCCTGTCGCTGCTGACCCTCCTGTTCGGGGTCGGCCTGGCCATCCAGTACGGCTCGGCGGCGCGCCGCGGGGAGCCCTGGCCGGGGCGCTACCGGTGGCGGGCGCTGTTCCTGTTCGCCGAGGGCACGCTGCACTTCGTCCTGGTCTTCGCCTGGGACGTGCTGATGGGCTACGCGGTCACCGCACTGTGCGTCGCCTGGCTGCTGACCCGTTCGGAGCGGGCGCGGCGGCGGGTGATGTGGTGGGCGGCGGGCACCCACCTCGCGCTGATCGGTCTGCTGACGGCCGCGCTCGGCTCGGCCGACGCCCCGGACGACGACCGGGTCTCCCCGCGGGTCGTCGACCTGTACGCGCACGGCGGCTACCTGGACCAGGTCGCCTTCCGGCTGGAGAACGCCGTGGCGCTGCGCCTGGAGCCGGTGCTGACCTTCCCCCTGTCGGTGTTCCTCTTCCTGCTGGGTGTCCGGCTGTACCGGGCGGGCGCGTTCGGCGCGGACGCGACCGGACGCCGTCTGCGGTCCCGCATGCTGGTCTGGGGGCTGGGCCTCGGCCTGCCGCTCGGCGTGGTGGCGGCGCTGGGCGGTCAGGACTTCTTCCTCGTGGACCGGTACGGCGCGGCCCCGCTGCTCGCCGTCGGGTACATCGGGCTGATCGGCGCACTGGTGGACCGGGTGCGGCGGCCCGGCACGCTGCTGACGGCGCTCACCTCCGTGGGCCGTACGGCACTGTCCGCGTACGTGGCGCAGAACGTGCTGTGCGTGTTCGCCTGTTACGGCTTCGGCCTGGGCCTGGCGGCGCGGTTCGGCACCGGGGGCGGGCCATGGTGGGTGATGGGTCTGTGGACGGTGGTGTGCGTGCTGCTGATGGTGGGCTCCACGCTGTGGCTCCGCCGCTTCTCGACGGGGCCTCTCGAAGCCGTGCAGAAGTGGGTCCTGCGGCGCCGCTGACCCACGGCCAGGGTGCGGGGGGACGCGCGCTCACCGAAGACCGACAGTGCGCGCAGCCTCCTGATTCCTCCGTACGGTGCGGAAGCCGCGGCGGTAGGCCGACGGCGAGGTGCACATGAGGGCGGCGAAGTGGTGGCGGTAGGTGACGGGTGACTCGAAGCCCACGGCCGCCGCGACCTCCTCCACCGAGGCGCGGGAGGCCTCCAGCAGCGGCAGGCTCGCCCGTACCCGCTGCGAGATCAGCCAGCGTATCGGTGAGCTCCCCGTGACCCTGGCGAAGTGCCGCAGGTAGCTGCGCTCGGACATGTTCGCCTGCCGGGCCAGCGCCTTCACCGTGATCGGCTCGGTCAGGTGCTCCAGCGCCCAGGCCATGCTGCGCGCGACCCCGTTGTGCTCGGCCGGCACCGCCACCGGCGCCTCGATGTACTGCGCCTGGCCGCCGTCCCGGTGCGGCGGGATGACCAGGCGGCGCGCCACCGCGTTGGCCAGCTCCGTGCCGAAGTCCTTGCGCACCAGGTGCAGACAGAGGTCGAGCGTGGCGGCGCTGCCCGCGCCCGTCAGGACGTCGCCGTCGTCGACGTAGAGCGGATCGGGATCCACCTCGACCTGCGGGTGGCGGGTGCGCAGCAGTTCGGCCTGGCGCCAGTGGGTGGTGGCCCGGCGGCCGTCGAGCAGACCGGCCGCCGCCAGGGTGAAGGCGCCCATGCACGTCGAGACGATGCGCGCGCCGGCGCGGTGGGCCGCCCGCAGTTCCGCCACGAGCGCCGGGGACGGCGGTGCGCCCGGGTCGGCGCTGCTGGTCACGATGACCGTGTGGGCCGAGCGCAGTTGCCGCAGCCCGTACCGCGTGGTCAGCACCGCCCCGCCCGCCAGGGGCACCGAGGAGGGCTGCTCGGCGCAGAGCCGCAGCTCGTAGTGGTCGGGGATCAGATCGCTCAGCCCCGGGCCGAACACCGCCGTGACCATGCCGATCTCGAAGGACGAGGACTGGTCGGTCACCAGGACGGCGACGCGGTACGGCAGTTCCCGCTGCCGTCGGGACGTCCCTCGCTCCCCTGTGGAGACCATGGCGGAATCTTAGCGAAGAGTGTCACTTCCGCCACTGTTCCGGTACGGGCCGCCGCGGGACCGTTGCGGACAGCGGTGCACGGAGCCGCAGCGGCCACCACGGGCCCACGATGAGCAACGGAGAGGCAGGCACCGACATGCGCGCACTCGGCACCACCTGCAAGCGTTTCTTCCGCGACGTGTGCTACGGCATCGACGCGGCCCACACGATCCGCCGTGGACGGCAGCCACTCCCCCAGCCCGTCCGCCGGAACGGCTGAGGGGCCGGGGGGACCACTGTCGCGGGACGTGGTCACGAGCGAGCCGCTCGTGACCACTCGCAGACGACGGGCACGCACTTCTCCGCGAAGTACTCGTAGTCCGCTGGCGTGTTGTAGACGTGGGCGGACAGCCGCAGGTAGCCGACGCCGCCGAAGCTGGTGAAGGCCGCCTCCACGCCCAGTTCGGCGGGGGCGCGGTCGCGCAGCGCGTCCGCCTCTGCACGGGTACGGCCCAGACCTTCGGGCAGCCGTACGAGCCGCATACCGGGGACCGGCATCCCCACGTCGACGGGACCGGCGTCATCGGCGCCGGTCCCCTCGGCGAACGCGGCGCCGACGATCCGCTCGCCGTAGCCGGCCAGTTCGTCCATGTGGACACGGGCGGCGTCCCAGCTCCACGTGCGCTCGACGAGGTCGAGTGCCGTGGGCGCCGCGAGGTGGTTCGTGCAGTCCAGCGTCCCCTGCTGGTCGAAGCGGTCCGGGAACGGGTCGGTGGCGCCCCAGGAGTCGATGAGCGGGTACAGCCCCTCGCGCAGCGGCCCCCGGGCGACCAGCGCCGCCGTACCCCGCGGCGCACAGCCCCACTTGTGCAGGTTGCCGACCCAGAAGTCGCAGTCCACGCCGTCGAGCGGGGCGGCGATCAGGCCGGGGGCGTGGGCGCCGTCCACGAGCAGCGGTATCCCGCGCCGGCGGGCCTCCGCGCCGATCCCGGCGACCGGCATGCGGCGGGCGGTGGCCGAGGTGATGTGGTCGAGGACGACGAGCGCGGTCGCGTCGCCGAACTCGGCGACCACGGCCTCCTGCGCCTGCTCCTCGTCCGCGTCGAGCGGTACGCGGGCGGTCCGCACCCGGCCGCCCCAGCGGCGGGCCAGCCGTTCGGCTCCCATGGTGACGGCCCCGTAGCCGTGGTCGGTGACGACGATCTCGCCGCCGGGGCGGTGGTCCAGGGAGGCGTACACGGTGCTGGCGCCGGCGCTCGCGTTCGGCACGAGGGCCAGGTCGTCGGGGGCGACGCGGAGGAAGCCTGCGATGTCCGTACGGGCGGCGGCGATCCGTCGCGGCAGCTCGGGGAACCACACCACCGGAGCGCGGTCCATCTCCGCCCGCAGCGCGTTCTGCCGCTCCTGCGCCACGACGGGGACCGCGCCGAACGAGCCGTGGTTGAGGTGGCGCAGGGCGGGGTCCAGGGACCAGGCCTCCGCGGCGGGCCGGCCGTCCGCCAGCAGCAGGGGTCCGGGCGCGGTGACGACCTCGGTCTCGCTCACGTGACTCCGTCTCTGCCGTACGCCGGGGAAGAACCGTCCAGTGGGAAGGAACCCGAGCATCCTGGCAGCCGGTGCGGCGACGATCAAGGGAGGCCGGGCGCCCGCGCCCCGCGTCGGTGTCAGGAGAGCCGGAGCCAGGCGTGGTCGAGCGCGGCGCGCAGCCGGTCGGTGTCGTCGGCGGTCAGGCCCTCGGTCATCCGCAGCACGACCTCGCGCACGGGCTGCGCGTAGTCGGCCAGGAGCCGGTGGCCGAGGTCGGTCAGCGCGATGAGGAGTTCGCGCCGGTTGGCCGGGTTGGGGTGCCGGACGACGTAACCGCGGCCTTCGAGGGTGCGGACCATGTCGGCCATGGACTGGGCGGTGACGAAGGAGCGCGGGCGAGCTGGGCGGCGGTGAGGCCGTCGTGCCGCTCCGGCACGGTCAGCGCCGTGTACTGCAGGGCGGTCACGTCGGGCGAGTCCGGGCGCCGCGCGTCGGCGGCGCGGTGGACGGCACCGCGCACCCGGCCGGTTCTCCATCGTGCCTTCACTCGGCCCCGTCCCGCGCCCGTGCCAGCAGCAGGGCGGTCCCGGCGGCTGCCGCCACCACTCCGGCGGACATCAGGCCGCGCGAGGAACGCACGGACAGCACCGACCTCTTCGACTGGGCGGAGAACAGCGACCACGTGCTCAGCCACGAGCCCACCGAGACCAGCGACAGACCGGAACCGATCGAGCCGGCGGACAGGGCGCTCCCGATCGAGCCGACCGACAGGGCCGAGCCGACGGATCCTATGGACAGCACCGAGCCCACCGAGCCTATCGACAGCACGGAGTCCTGCGACCACAGCGACAGGAAGGAGCCGGAGGACGCGCAACGGGTGGACGGTGCGGGTGAGTTCGTCATGGGGCCATCCTGCCACCGAGGTCCCGCACCCCGGCCGCCCGCTCAGTACCCGACCGAGAAGGTGGCGTCCGCCCGGTCCGTGGCGGTGGAGACGGGGTCGGTGCGCAGCAGGAAGCCGGCGTGGCGCAGGTAGCGACTGGAGTCGTTGTGGGAACGGAAGGACGACCACGTGCTGTCGGCCAGGCCCGCCACCCGGTGGAACGTGGCGTCCTGGGCGAACTGCGCGGTGCCGTCGTCGGGGTCCAGCCGCACCTCGTAGGTGAAGTGACGCAGGTAGCGCGTCGGGTAGTTGACCGAGCGGAAGGAGACGCCGGCGCCGGCCAGGCCGGGCACCAGCGTCCACTGCGCGTCGGCGTAGGGGTCGAAGGGGTAGGGGTCGATCCGGGCGGCGAGGTTCGCGTGGCGGACGTAACGGTCCGGGTGGTTGTAGGACTTCAGCCGGATCCAGGCGGGCGCGCCCCAGGCGGAGACGAGGTTCGTGTACTCGGCGGAGGTGATCGGCGCGATGGTGCCGTGCTTGGAGTTGACCGGCTGGGTGTAGTCGCGCTGGTTCAGCGGGGTCCAGGTGCCGGCGGCCAGGTCGGTGGTCTGCCAGGCGTAGAAGACACCGTTGGGCGTGTAGGTGTCTGCCCACAGGTACCACGTGTTCGACGTCAGCGACTTGACCAGGATGGGCGCCTCGGTGCCGCCGTGGGACACCGGGGCGGTGAAGGGCGTGAAGCTGCCGGGGTTCAAGGAGGTGGACCTCGCCCCGACCAGCGCGCCCTCCCGCTTGAAGTACAGGTAGTTGACCCCGTTGACGCCGACGGCCACGTTCCCGTCGATGACGTCGTAACCGGGGTCGAAGAAGACCTGCGGGGAGGAGACGGTGCGGAAGTCCGCGGTGTAGTTGACCATGAGCACGTTGTGTCCGCTCTCGTTCACGGACGAGTAGAGGAGCGCGTACCGGCCGCGGCCCGCGTCCCAGAACGCCTCCGGGGCCCAGCTGTGCGTGGTCATGCCGTGCAGCCTGGGCCGCCGGTAGTTGGTGAAGGAGCGCAGATCGGTGGAGTCCCAGACGTGGATGTACTGGCTGTTGTACCCCCAGTCGGTGCCCTTGAGGTCGGTGGCGAGGACGACGAAGGTGCCGTCCCGCTTGCGCATGATGAACGGGTCGCGCAGGCCGCCGGCGCCCTGGGTGGGCGTGACGACGGGGTTGTTCTGGTTGAGGGGCGTCCAGTGGCGGGAGTCCGTGCTGACGGCGAGGTGCAGGCCGTAGTCGGTGCCCGTGCCGTTCGGGGATTCGGTGAAGTACCCCATCACGTAGGCCGAGTCGGCGGCCCGGGCGGGGGACGCTCCCAGAGTCAGCTCGGCGGCGACGCCGAGCGGTACGGCGGCCGCCATGCCGAGGAACAGTCTGCGGGAAGGCGTACGGGCGGGACGCGAGGTGTCGCTCATCAGTCCTCCGGGCTTCCGTCCGCCACTCACAGGTGGTCGGCATGTCGAACACTGTTCGCGAGGTCGGTCAGAAGCTAGAGTCATGTCGGGGACACGTCAATACTTGCGTCACAAACGCCCCCGCACTGTCCGCCGCCCCACGCCGCACGAGGCCGCCTACGCCGCCGAGGTGGTGCGCGGCGGCATCCTCTCCGTGGACGCCGGACAGACCAGGGCACCAGCATCGTGAGCGTACTGGCCGTGTACGACCTGCTCTTCTCGGCCCAGTTGCTCTACAACCGGACCCACCAGGTCATCCCCCTGCTGATGGTCGCCACCCTCTGGTACATCGCGGTCACCACCGTGCTCAACGTCGGCCAGTACTCGCAGGTGCCCGAACGGCTGTGGCAGCGGCTGGAGTCGATCGACGGGCACGAGTTCACCACGGCCGTCGCGGGGACGGCCGTCCTGGTCGCCGCCGCGGCTGCCGACGGACACCGTGCGGGCGGACGTTCCGGTTACTACCAGGAGGCACTCGACGGGTTCGGCCTGCACGCGGTGGCCCGACGGCTCGTACGCCAGAGGCGGACAGCCCTCCGTGCGTGCCCGCGCGCGAACTCCCCACGGTCATCCGTCAGTCGGGTGCCGTGTGTTTCCGTGTGCGGACTCGTCCCGAGGGAGGATGACCACCACGGGTCCCGCGGCCACGATGGATGATGCACGCGCACGTCGATGCGTGCGGCCCCCAGCGAGACAGGAGCCGTCGATCATGCGCTCAGCCCGCCCGAGCACCAACAGCCGTCCGCGCCGGGGGAAACTGTCGCCGGCCGCGGCGGCCTCGACCGCGGTCCTCTCGCTGGCGATCGCGGCGATACCGGCGCAGGCGGCGCAGGCGGCTCCCCCTCCGGGAGTGCCTGCCGTGTCCCTCGGCCAGGGTCACGGTCACGGGCTCGACCACGAGGCCCTCGGGAAGTCGCTGGAGGCGTTCCACGAGGCCGGGATGCACGGCGCCTACTCGGCGGTCCGTGACGGTTCCGCGCGGTGGCGCGGGGCCGCCGGGGTGGCGGACGTGGACACCGGGCGTCCGGTGCGGCCGGACTTCGAGCACCGGATCGGCAGTGTCACCAAGACCTTCACCTCGGTGGCCGTCCTTCAGCAGGTGCAGCGGGGGCGGGTCGACCTCGACGCGCCGATCGGCCGCTACCTGCCCGGGCTCGTACCGGGCGAGGGCGGCCGTGAGGTGACGGTCCGGATGCTGCTCAACCACACCAGCGGCCTCGGGGACTACGACCTGGACGCCTTCCCCGGCCTCCTCGTGAACCCCGCCAAGGCCCTCGACGAGGCCCGCTTCCGCCACCGGGAGCCCGAGAAACTGGTCCGCACAGGCCTCGCCGCCGAACCGGAGGCCGAGCGCGGCAGCTTCGGCTACGCGAACACCAACTACATCATCGCCGGGCTGCTGTTGCGGAAGGTCACCGGCCAGGACCCCGAGGAGTACATCACCCGTGAAGTGATCCGGAAGGCCGGACTGCGGCACACGTACTTCCCGCGCACGCCCCGTCTCTCCGGACCGCACGCGAGGATGTACGAGTCGATGTACGGCCTCATCGACCCGGCCCGTGACTACAGCGTCTACGACATGTCCTGGGCCGGTACGGCCGGGGGGCTGGTCTCGACGATGCAGGACCTCAACGACTTCTACCGGCAGTTGCTGGGCGGCGAGTTGCTCGGCCCCGACGAGCTGCGCGCCATGAGGACGACCGTCCCGGTGCCCGGGTCGGCCCCGGGCGGGGAGGCGGGTGTGCGATACGGGCTGGGCATCCTCAGCCAGGAGCTGTCCGGCCGGCGGTACTGGGGGCACGACGGCATCGTCTGGGGGGCCGGAACCATGGCGCTGTCCAGCGAGGACGGCAGCCGGCAGGTGGCCCTCGGCTACAACATGACCAAGTACGAGCGGTTCGACGAGAACGGCGCCTGGCTGCCGGACCCCATCGGGGCGGCCCGCGTCAACCATGTGTACGGGGCGCTCACCGGCACGTTCCCCTTGCACCCGGCCGATCCGGCCGATCCTGCTGCCCCGTCCACCCCTTCCGCACCGTCCACCCAGCAGCGCCGGCAGCTGCCCGGTCTGCCGGCCGTCTCCTCGCCCGCGGCTGCACCGGAGCGGATACACCGCTGAGCCTGAGCGGCCCCGGCAGATCCGGCAGCCCCGACGCCCGCCGGCACTCCCGGCCGACGAGCTGTCGGCCGGGAGTGCCGGCGGGCGTCGGTCAGCCGTTCCGGCCGGCTTCCTTCGCCGCGCGCTCCAGTCGGTTCCGATGGTCCTCCCACCACGCCGGATCGCCCGACGGCATGCTGTCGTTGTCCTTGCTCATCCCCACGGCACCGTCCAGGAGCTCCCGGAGGATGTCGGCGTGTCCGGCGTGCCGGTGCGTATCGGCTATCACACGCGTCACGGCATGGTGCAAGGTCACCTCGTCCCTGCCGTCCGGCCACCACGGCACCCGGCCCACCGTGTCGAGGGCCAGCGCGTCGATCGTCGCGTCCGCGTGCGCCCACGCCCGGCGGTAGAGCTCCAGGACGTACTGCCGTGATTCCTCGGCGGTGGCCCACATGTCCGCGTTGGGTTCGGCACCGTCGTCGAGCCAGGGCAGCGGCTCGCCGGACGGCCGTCCGAAGGTGTCGCCGAGGTACCCCAGCTCCACGCCCGCGGCATGCTTCACCAGTCCCAGGAGGTTGGTGCCGGTCGGCGTCAGCGGGCGGCGCACGTCGTACTCGGGGAGTCCTTCGAGCTTCCACAGCAGGGCATCGCGGGCGGCCTGCAGGTAGAAGTGGAGGTCGGTCTTCGGATCCGATGCAGTCATGCGGTCAGTCTGTCCGGTCCGACGCGGTCTCACGGTCAGTCCGTCCGGCCGGCCAGCCGTTCATAGCGCTGCCTGGCGGCCTGCGGCGTACCGAGACCGAGTCCGAACGCGATCTCGTTCCAGGTCATGCCACGGCCCCGCGCCATCTGGAGGAGTCCGGCCTCCAGTTCGTCCATCTCGCCGCGGGCCAGCGGCACGAGGCTCAGCGCGGCCGTGATGTCGGTGTGGTCGACCTCCGGTTCGCCGTCGTCCAGCTGTGCGGCTCCGCTGAGCAGGAAGGACACGAGCCTGATGGCCTCGTGCGGTCCGATGACCGAAGGGTGGATCTGCCTGCGGCGCTGTTCTTCCGAGGTCGCGTGCCGCTGGGCGATGCGGAACAGGGAGGCGTACACCCGCTCCGCCCGCGCCTGTTCGGGCTGCGGGGGCGTGAAGGGGTCGGCGTGGTCGTCAGGGGTCGGTGCCATGGGACGAGGATGGACGGCACACGACTCGACGTCAACGCATTATTGTGAACGATCCGTTTAAAGCGGCCCGTTCGCCCTCGCGGTCCGGCGACCGCCCCCGACGATCTCGTGAGCGCGACAAACAAGTGTCGATCGGCGCGGCACCGTGCCAGTATTCGGCGCATGCCAGTCCGCTATCCACGCCCGCTGCGTCCCGGTGACCGTGTCGGTGTCACCTCCCCCTCGAGCGGGGTCCCGAAGGAGTTGCGCGGGCGCCTCGACGTCGCCGTCCGTGAGGTGCGGGAGCGGGGGTACGAGGTCGTCGTCGGTGCATGCATGGACGGCTCCGGGCACGTCAGCGCCCCGGCCGCCGACCGCGCGGAAGAACTGATGTCGATGCTGACCGACCCCACCGTCCGGGCCGTCGTGCCGCCGTGGGGCGGGGAGACCGCGATCGACCTGGTGCCGCTGCTCGACTGGGACCGGCTGCGGGAGGCGGAGCCGACCTGGCTCGTCGGGTACTCCGACATGTCGACCCTGCTCACCCCGCTGACCCTGCTCACCGGCGTCGCGACCGTCCACGGCAACAACCTCATGGACACCCCCTACCGCGTGTCCGAGGGACTGCTCTCGTGGCTCGACGTCGTCACCGCGCCCCCTGGGCACCGGTTCGGCCAGATCCCGTACGGCCTCCACCGGACCGGGGGTTTCGACGACTTCGCCGCCTTCCCCGACGTGCGCGACTACACGCTCGACGCCCCGGGCACCTGGACCCGACTGGACGGCACCGGTGACGTGGCGGCCGAGGGGAGGCTGATCGGCGGCTGCATCGAGACGCTGTGCAACCTCGCCGGGACGGCCTACCTCGACGTCCCGGCCTTCGCGCGCACCGAGTCCCCCGACGGGCTCCTGGTGTACGTGGAGGCGTGCGAGGACAGCGCGTTCACCATCTGCCGCAACCTGCACGGGATGCGGCTCGCCGGGTTCTTCGACCACGCGAACGCCGTCCTCGTCGGCCGGACCGGCGCCCCGGACAGCAGGTCCCTCAGCCAGCACGAGGCCGTCCTCGACGCCCTGGGCCCCCTCGGCGTGCCGATCATCGCCGACGTGGAGTGCGGCCACGTGCCGCCGCACATGCCGATCGTCAACGGAGCGTACGGCCGCGTCGTCCACTCGGCGGACCGCAGCGAGCTGACGCAGACCCTGGGCTGACGCGACCCCTGGCTGACGCGGCCCCCGGGCTGACGCGGACCTCGGATCCCGACCGTCGAGGGCGATCGCACCTCCGCCCGCTCACCCGCCCACGCCATGGATCAGGAGACCTAGGACACACGCCCTTTAATTGGCATCTGAGATACCAATTAATCTAGGATGTCAGTGTGCGACTGACCAAGTACACGGATCTGGCTCTGCGCGCGGTGATGCGCCTGGCCGTCGTCGACGGCCGGGAGCGCCTCACCACCCAGCAGATCGCCGAGGCCGTGCGCGTGCCGTACACGCACATGGCGAAGGCGATCACCCACCTGCAGCGCCTCGGCGTCATCGAGGCGCACCGGGGCCGCGGCGGCGGTCTCGCGCTGACCGCGTCGGGACGGCGCACCGGCGTGGGGCAGCTGGTCCGGCAGCTGGAAGGGGACCACGAGACGGTCCAGTGTGAGGGGGACAACCCCTGCCCGCTGGCCGGCGGCTGCCGGCTGCGGCACGCACTGCTCCAGGCCCAGGAGGCCTTCTACACCTCGCTGGACCGGCTCGGCGTGGACGACCTCGTCGTCTCCCCCACCGGCCCCGTCCTGCTGTCGCTGGGCGGCCCGCCCGGCTGAAACCGTGGCACACCGTTTGCCAGTTCCTCGCGCCGTCGAGGACAGTTGCCCACCTTCCTCCGACGCGCGTCCTCGAGGTGCCTCCTCGACGCGCGTCCTGCGATCTGCATCTCGGATGCGAGACAGGAGTTCCCATGCTCTCCGCGCAGTCGACCCCGGTCGTCCGAGCGACGCTCCCCGCCGTGGGTGCCCGTCTGAGCACGATCACCGAGCTGTTCTACCGCCGCATGTTCGAAGAGCGCCCGGACCTCCTGCGGAACCTGTTCAACCGCACCAACCAGGCCAGCGGCGCACAGAAGGAGGCCCTCGCGGGCGCCGTGGCGGCCTTCGCGACCGTGCTGGTGGAACGGCCGGGCGAACACCCCGACGCGATCCTGGGCCGCATCGCGCACAAGCACGCCTCCCTGGGCATCACCCCCGACCAGTACCCCCTCGTCGGCCGCCACCTGCTGGGCGCCGTCGCCGAGGTCCTCGGTGACGCCGTCACGCCCCAGGTGGCCGCCGCATGGGACGAGGTGTACTGGCTGATGGCGAACGCGCTCGTCGCCATGGAGGCGCGGCTGTACGCCCAGGCGCAGGTCGGCAACGGTGACGTCTGGCACGACATGGAGATCGCCGGGCGCACCGAGGAGACGCCGGACGCCGCCTCCTTCGTACTGCGCCGCCCGGACGGCCTGCCCACCGAACCCTTCCGGTCGGGGCAGTACGTCAGCGTCCAGGTCGAACTGCCCGACGGCGCGCGCCAGATCCGCCAGTACAGCCTCACCACCGCCCCCGACCGCAAGACCTGGCGCATCACCGTCAAGCGCGAACGTTCCGCCGACGGCACCGTCCCCGACGGGGAGGTGTCGTCCTGGCTGCACGCCCACGCCCGCCCCGGGCAGCTGCTGCGGGTCTCCCTGCCCTTCGGTGACCTGGTCCTCCCGGACGGCGACGGCCCGGTCCTGCTCGCCTCCGCCGGCATCGGCATCACCCCCATGCTGTCCATGCTCGACCACCTCGCCGCCACCGGCTCGCGCCGCCCGGTCACCGTCGTCCACGCCGACCGCTCCCCCGGCCGGCACGCGCACCGGGCCGAACACCTCGCGCTCGTCGGCCAGTTGCCCGACGCCTCCCTGCACCTGTGGTACGACACCGGGGCCGCCGAGCTCGCGGCCGGGAACGCCCACGACGGCCGCGCGGACCTCACCGGTCTGTCCCTGCCCGAGGACACCACCGCGTACCTGTGCGGCCCCCTCCCCTTCATGCAGGCCGTCCGCGGCACCCTCCTGGCCAAGGGGCTGCACCCCGCCGCCGTCCACTACGAGGTCTTCGGCCCGGACCTCTGGCTCAGCAGGTAGGCACGGGCACGCAGGAAACAGGCACGGACATACGGGCGGGCAGCCGGCACGCTGCCCGCCCCCGGAAAGGACGACCCCTTCATGACGAGCACCGGCGAGCAGCGTCGGCCCGCCACCCCGGCTCCCGCACCCGGATCCCCGGCCCTCGCGCCCGGTGACATCCGCGACCGCCGGGACGTCGAGACCCTGGTGGACTCCTTCTACCGGCGTGTCCTCGCCGATCCCCTCATCGGCCCCCTGTTCACCGAGGTGGCCCGCGTCGACTGGCCCGCGCACCTGCGGATCATGGCGGACTTCTGGGAGAGTTCCCTGCTGACTCCCGGCGTGTACCGCAGGAACGCCCTGCGGGCCCACCGCGACCTGCACGCCGAGCACCCGCTGCGGCACGAGCACTTCGACCGCTGGCTGGAGCTGTGGACCGCGACCGTCCGGCGGACGTACGTCGGCCCCGTCGCCGACCGCGCCGTGACCAGGGCGCGGACCGTGGCCGGCGCCCTGGCGCAGAACACGATCGGCGGCGGACCGTCCCCCTCGGCGGCGGTGGCGAACGGTCCGGTCCCCGTGCGCATCGAACCTCGCCCGCGGCCCTGACGGTCCCTCGCCGCTGGGATACGGTCGTCCGCACCGGGAGGAGGACAGGAGGGGGGGCACATGCCGAAGGCCCTGCGCGACGACGACCTGGTCCGTGTCGCGGACCACGTGTACCTGGTGTCCGGCAGCGACACCAACTGGGTCATCGTCAAGGAGGGCGACAGCGCCACCCTCATCGACACCGGGTACCCGGGCGACCACGACCGGCTGCTGGCCTCGCTGGACGCCGTCGGCGTCCGGCCCGCCGCGGTGACCGCGGTCCTGATCACCCACGCCCACAACGACCACGTGGGCGCCGCCGAACGCCTGCGGTCCGCCCACGGCGCGCCCGTGCTGATGCACGAGGAGGAGGTGCCGCACGCCCGCCGCGAGTTCCTGCACCAGGTGTCGGTCGGTCAGGTGCTCGCGCGGGCCTGGCGCCCCGGTGTCCTGCCCTGGGCCGTGCACGCCCTGCGGGCCGGCGGGACCGCGCACGTCCCCGTCACCGAGCCCCTGCCCTTCCCCGCGCCGGGCCCGCTCGACCTGCCGGGCGGTCCGGTCCCCGTCCACACGCCGGGCCACACCGCCGGGCACTGCGCCTACCACCTGCCCGGCAGCGGCGTCCTCGTCAGCGGCGACGCCCTCGTCACCGCGCACCCCACCGCACGCGCCGACGGCCCCCAGCTGCTGCCCGGCATGTTCCACACGGACCGCGCCCGCGCGCTGGACTCCCTCGCCGCGTTCGACCACATCGACGCGGACGTCGTCCTGCCCGGCCACGGCCCCGCCCACCACGGCGCCGTCGCGGCGGCCGCCGCCCGCGCCCGGGAGCGCGCCGAACGCTGAGACGGGGCGGCGACCTGCGCGACCCCTCACACGGACGGCGCGTCGGCGATCTCGTCGAGGTGGTCCTCCACCCAGTGGCGCAGGCCCGCCAGCGGCTCGGCCACGCTGCGGCCGAGCGGAGTGAGCGCGTACTCGACGTGCAGCGGCACCGCCGGATAGACGGTCCGGTCGACGAACCCCCGCTCCTCCAGCCGGCGCAGCGTGGTCGTCAGGACCTTGGGGCTGATGCCCTCCAGACGTCGCTGCAGCGCGCCGAAGCGCTGCGGACCCTGCTCCATCGCGCCTATCGCCAGCGCGGACCACTTGTTGGCCAGCAGGTCGAGCACGTCGCGGCACGGGCACTGGGCCGCGTACACATCGTGGTGATCGTGCCGTTCCGCCGTACAGGTCATGACCATCGGTGTGCCGCTCCGCCTTCTTCCATGCCGCGTGTCCTGCGGCTGCTTCCCGTCCGTATCCACTCACTGAGCTGGATACTTCCCCAAGGGAAGTAATCTCCCTTGCAGGTTACTACCCCTCCGCAGATAGCGTCGCCACCGAGTCGACGGCCACCCGGACGAGGAGACACGACCATGAACGAGAGCCAGGACGACACGATGCCCGCGGTCGCCTACCGCCGCAGCCTGCCCGTGCAGGACGACGAGAGCCTGCTCGACATCCGGCTGCCGGTGCCCACCCCGGGGCCGCGCGATCTGCTGGTCCGGGTGGAGGCCGTCGCGGTCAACCCCGTGGACCACAAGGTGCGCCGCAACAACGACCCCGGCGGCGAGCCGAAGGTCCTGGGCTGGGACGCGGCGGGAACCGTCGTCGCGGTCGGTGCCGAGGTCGAACTGTTCCGGACCGGTGACGAGGTCTTCTACGCCGGCGCGATCGACCGGCCCGGTACGAACGCACGCTTCCACGTCGTCGACGAGCGCATCGTCGGCCGCAAGCCCGCCACCCTGACCTTCACCGAGGCCGCGGCCCTGCCCCTGACCTCGCTCACCGCCTGGGAGGGCCTGTTCGAGCGGCTGGGGCTGCGCGAGGGCGCTCTGGAGCGGACCGGAACGCTGCTGGTGACGGCCGCGGCGGGCGGGGTCGGGGCGATGGTGGCCCAGCTGGCCCGCGCACTCACCAGTCTCACCGTGGTGGGCACCGCCTCACGGCCGGAGACCGCCGAGTTCGCCCGCAGGATGGGTGTGACGCACGTGGTCGACCATCACCGGCCGCTGCCGCAGCAGGTGGCCGAGGTCGCGCCCGGCGGTCTGGACCTCGTCTTCAGCACGGCCGGCACCGACCGGAACCTCGCGGCCTACGCCGACATGCTGAAGCCGATGGGCCGGATCGTCGCCATCGACGACTTCGACTCGGCGGAGATCGGCCTGCTGAAGTCGAAGAGCATCTCCTTCCACTGGGAGCTGATGTTCACCCGCTCCCTGTACGGGACGCCGGACCTGGCGACGCAGCACCACATCCTCACGCAGATCGCCCGGCTCGTGGACGCGGGCATCCTCACCACCACCGCCACCACGGACCTCGGCACCGTCAACGCGGCCCATCTGCGCGAGGCCCACCGCGTCCTGGAGTCCGGCAGCGCCGTCGGCAAGATCACGCTTACCGGTTTCTGACGTACCGTCATGGCTCGCCGGAGGGCGGCCACTTCCGCCGGGCAGGAGTGGCACCGGGCTGTGACCTTCTCGATCTTGCCGTACTCCCAGTAACAAGATCAAAGTGCAGTCATGAGCCCCAGGCAACCAACAGGGCTCGCTCCCCCTCCGTGTGCGCGCGAGACCCGCGGCACCTCATGACTCCAGGAACACACATGGACAACGCCTACGACCCCCTCCGGCAGGCGCGCGAGGAACACGAGGCGCACCTGCGGTCCTGTCGGCAGTGCGACGCCGACGGTGTGCCGTGCCCCGCGGCCAAGCATCTGCGCCGCATGTACAACAACCTCGCCAGGAGGGCCTGACAGGGATCCCGGGCGACTCGCACGCACACCTGCGCCAACGACCGCTGCCCGCCCCCAGGGGGGCGGGCAGCGTGGGTGACACCTCCGTCACGGCCTCCGTCACGCCTCCGTCACGCCTCCGTCACGCCGTGAGCGGCGCACCGGCGGACGGCTCGTGGGTTCCCGCATCCTTCGGGTCCACCGGATCACCCGGATCCACCGGGTCCACCGGGTCCACCGGGTCATCCGACTCCCGCGGTGGGTCGCTGAGCTGCTCGCGCAGGTAGTTCCAGACCACCGCGATCACCGCGGCGACCGGTACCGCGAGCAGGCTGCCCACGACCCCGGCCAGGCTGCCGCCCAGGGTCACCACGAGCAGGACCACCGCCGCGTGCAGGCCCAGGCCGCGGCTCTGGATGACGGGCTGGAGCACGTTGCCCTCGATCTGCTGCACCACGATGATGATCGCCAGCACGATGAGGGCGTCCACCGGGCCGTTCGACACCAGCGCGATGAGGACGGCGACGAAGCCGGCGAACAGGGCGCCCACGATGGGCACGAACGCGGCGATGAAGGTCAGCACCGCGAGGGGCAGCACCAGGGGGACGTCCAGGAACCACAGTCCCACGCCGATGAAGACGGCGTCGAAGAGGCCGACGACCGCCTGGGAGCGCACGAACGCGCCCAGGGTGGCCCAGCCGCGTGCGGCCACGGTGGGGATGTCGGTGGCGAGGCGGCCGGGCAGCTGACGGGTGAGCCAGGGCAGGAAGCGCGGGCCGTCCTTGAGGAAGAAGAACATCAGGAAGACGGCCAGGACGGCCGTGACGATGCCGTTGACCACGGTGCTCACCCCGGTGAAGAGGACCGTGATGATGCTGTCGACGCTGTCCTGGACGCGGGCGATCGCGGTGTCGAAGGCACTGGTGATCTGGTCGTCCCCGATGTTCAGGGGCGGCCCGGCGGCCCATTCGCGCAGCCTCTGGATGCCTTCGACCACGCCGTCGGTCAGCTCGCCGGACTCGCCGGCCACGGGCACGGCGATCAGCGCCACGACACCCGCGGCGACCACGAGGAACAGGACGGTCACCGCCGAGGCGGCCAGGGCGGGCCGCCAGCGGTGCCGGCGCAGGAAACGTGCCAGGGGCCAGGTCAGCGTGGTCAGCAACAGGCCGACGACGAGCGGCCAGACCACCGACCACATCCGGCCCAGGATCCACAGGGCCACGGTGACCATGACGAGCACCAGCAGCAGTTCGGCGGATATCCGTGCCGAGGTACGGAGTGCGGTGCGGGTTCTACTGGGACTCAACGTGGCTGGCATGGGCCCACCCTAATATCGCCGCCGTCCGGTCGGCGTTCTCCTCCTCGCCCGTGGCCTGCGGCGCGTCGTCGCACGGATCCACGACTTCCCACCGCGTTCACCTCGCCTTCCCCGGACCGTTCCGGCGTGGCACGGGCCCGCATGAACTCTTGTGCGCGGCCCAGCACTTGGGTACGACATCGTTGTCACGACGAGACGCAGCACGTCAACCGAAAGGCACGGACAGCATGTGGGCACCCGCCGCACGGCAGCCGGCACCCGGATCTCCCTCGTACCCGCCCGGGCGCCGAAGACTCCTCACGATCGCCCTCGTCCTCGCCCTCGCCCTCGCCCTCGCCCTCGGCACGCTCGCCGCCGGACCGGCTTCGGTGTCCGCGACGACGGTCTCCCCGTCGCTCCTCGGCCGTGAGATCTCCGCCTTCGAGGCCGTCGACCCCTTCATCGGGACCGAGCTGGACACCACCCAGAACAAGGGCAACAGCGCGTACGGCAACACCTGGCCGGGCGCGACCGTGCCGTTCGGCATGGTGCAGTCCAGCCCGACCACGTACCGCTCCTCGGACGGGGACCAGAAGGGCGGCTACGAGTACACCGCGGACAGGATCCGCGGCTTCGGCATGACCCGGTTGTCCGGCACCGGCTGCGAGGGCCGTTTCAGCGGCTTCGACTTCCCCGTCCTGCCCTACACCGGTGAGCTGGACGACGGCGGCCTCCCGTCCAGCCCGGCCACCTCGATCACCGACTACTACCTGGGCTTCGACCACGCCGACGAGGAGGCCGACCCCGGCTACTACTCGGTGGAGCTGGCGGGCGGCGTCGAGGCGGAACTGACCGCGACCACGCGCACCGCCGTCAGCCGCTACGACTTCCCCAAGGGCCAGAAGGGCCAGAACAGCACCTCGACGCTGCTGCTCGACGTCGCCGGCTCCAACAACCGCGTCTTCGGCAGCGAGGTGAAGGTCGAGGGCCGCACCGTCAGCGGCTGGGTGGAGACCGCCTCGGTGTGCGACGAGGGCGGACGCTACAAGGCGTACTTCTCGACCACCTTCGACCGGCCGGTCAGGGCCCACGGCACCTGGCAGGGCTCCGACGTGCGCCCGGGCGTGTCGTCGGCCGCCGGCGGGGAGACCAAGCACGGCGCGGGCGCCTGGCTCGTCTTCGACGAGGGCGCGAAGGTCACGGCGAAGACCGGCCTGAGCTACGTCAGCGTCGCGAACGCCGAGCAGAACGCCACCAGCGAGACGCGCGGCCGCGGCTTCGACCGGGTGCGCGCCGAGTCCGCCGAGGTGTGGAAGGACGCACTCGGCACCGTCGACGCGGACGGCGGCACCCGCGAGGAGCGCGTGAAGTTCCACACCGCGCTCTACCACTCCCTCCTCCACCCGAACGTCTTCGACGACGTCAACGGCCAGTACCTGGGCTACGACGGCAAGGTGCGCGAGGTCGCCGAGGGCCGCCACCACTACGTCACCTACGCGGGCTGGGACATCTACCGCAGCCAGGCGCAACTGGTCGCGCTGCTGTTCCCGGAGGTCGGCAGCGACATCAACCAGTCGATCACCGACATGGTGACCCAGACCGGTTCCTGGCCGAACTGGCCGCACCTCAACCAGGCACAGCAGAAGATGAGCGGCGACTCGCTGCAGTCCGTCGTCGCCTCGATCGACGCGTTCGGCAGCACGGACTACGACCGCGCGGCCGCCCTCGCGTCGATGAGGACCACGCAGACCCTGCCCGCCGACACGACGCAGCGCCGCCACGGCTACCAGTACGCGTCCGTCGGCTTCGTCGAGAACCGCAAGGGCGACTCGGCGACCTCGAAGACGCTGGAGTACGCCGTCGACGACTTCGGCATCGCCCGGCTCGCGAAGCGGCTCGGCGACGAGGAGACGTACGACCGGTTCATGGTGCGGGCGCAGAACTGGCGACACGTCTTCGACGACGAGAGCAAGCACATCCGCCCGCGCGGCCGCACCGGCTTCGACCGGGGCTTCGACCTGGGTGAGCGCGGCGACCAGTTCGAGCAGGCCACCGGCTACCAGTACGGGTGGATGGTGCCGCACAACGTGGGCACGCTCGTCGAGAAGCGGGGCGGCACAGAGACGGCGACCGAGTCCCTCGACAAGCACACCGAGCAGCTCGACGCGGGCGTCCACGACGTGACGGGCGCCTATCTGAGCAACCAGCCCAGCTTCGCCATGCCGTACGTCTACAACTGGCTGCGGCAGCCGCACCGTACGGCGGACGTGCTGCGCCGCGCCGTGGACGAGATGTACGACACCACGCCGTCCGGGCTGCCCGGCAACGACGACCTCGGCTCGCTGAGCAGCTGGTACGTGTGGGCGAACATCGGTCTCTTCCCCGCCGTCCCCGGCGCCGCCGACCTGGTGGTCAGCGGCCCGATGTTCGACCGGGTCGTGCTGGACAGCGCGGACAGCAGGCGGAAGATCACGCTGAACGCGCCCGGCGCCGACCGCGTGTCGTACGTGAAGTCCCTGAAGGTCGACGGCCGGGCCACCACGCGCAGCTCGCTGAGCGAGGACTTCACGCGCAAGGGCGGCCGGCTCGACTTCACGATGTCGTCCGAGCCCGGCACCTGGGGCACGAAGGCGTCCGACGTCCCGCCCTCGTACACGGACGGCGCCGACGCCCGGAACAACATCGGCACCACCCCCGACGGCAAGGGCGATCTGGGGTCCCTCGACGTCAGCGACAACTCCCTCTCCCGGGAGCGGCTCGCCGAGGCGGGCGCCGCTCCGGGCGCGAAGCTGCCGCTCGGTGACACCGGCATCGAGTTCACCTGGCCGGACACCGAACCGGGCGAGCCCGACAACTGGATCCCGCACGGTCAGCGCATCCCGATGGGCAAGGCCGAGGCCACCGGCATCTCCTTCCTGGGCCTCGCCACCAACGGCCCGGCGCAGGGCACCGCGACCGTCGAGTACACCGACGGCTCCACCCAGTCCGTCCCCGTGCAGTTCACGGACTGGACGCCGGGCACGAATTACCAGTTCGGCAACGAGCCGCTGGTGACGACGACCGGGCGCAACCGGGCCGCGGGCGGCTCCGACACCACGCAGGCCAAGGTGTTCGCGACCAGCCCCCGCCTCCTCGACCCGGCCAAGCGGGTCGCCGCCGTCGTGCTGCCGCAGGGCACCGACCAGGGCATCATGCACGTCTTCGACGTCGCCCTGACGGACAACGCGGACCTGCACAGGTAGCAGGTAGCAGCACAGCGCGTCGGGGGCGGTACCGGAATCCGGTGCCGCCCCCGATCATGTCGCCCGACCTGGGGGGGCGCGGCCCTGCTCACCGGAACGGTCGGCGCGCTCCTCCTCACGGTCACCTGGGCCGGGGACGGCATGCCGTGGCTGTCCTGGCCGGTCGTCGGGGCGGCCGGTGCCGTGCCCGTCCTCGCCGTGCTGTTCGTCCGGCGGCAGTCACGGGCCGCCGACCCGCTCCTGCCGCCACGCCTGCTGCGGGACCGCACCGCCGCCCTGCCGCCCCCGCGCCCGACGCTCGACGAGCACTGAGCGTCGGGCGCGGGGGGCGGACAGGACGACGGGCACGGCGTCCCCGGTGGTTCAGCCGGTGGCCGCCAGCACCGTCGTACGGCCGCCCAGGGCGGCGGAGAACCCGTCCGTGACCCGCGCCAGCGCCTCCGCCGAGCCCGGGGCGACGGCCGTCGTCCCGTCCTCGCCCACCGCGATGTCCTCGTCGAGCGTGAACCAGCCGGGAACGATGTGCGCCGCGCCCATCGAGCTGAGCACCGGGCGCAGCGCGTAGTCGAGGGCCAGGACGTGCGCGGTGCTGCCGCCGGTGGCCAGCGGCAGCACCGTCTTGCCGGTCAGGGCGTACTGCGGCAGCAGGTCGAGCAGTGACTTGAGCAGCCCGGAGTAGGCCGCCTTGTAGACCGGGGTGCCGATCACCACGCCCTCCGCCCGCTCGAACAGCGCCGCGGCCTCGATGATCGCCGGGTGCCCGAAGTCCGCACCGAGCAGGGCCTGGGCGGGCAGGGTGCGGACGTCCAGGACGGTCACCTCGTGTCCCTGCCGGCGGAGCCGGTCGTCCAGATGGCGCAGGAGACGTGCGGTGCGGGAGGTGGCGGAGGGGCTTCCGGAGACGGACAGGACGGTGGCCATGGCGGGACCTTCCGGGAGGGGGATACGGGGGTGCTGGACGCGTTCAGGCGGTCACCACGCGCTCGACCGCACCGTGACCAGCGGCACCAGGTCGTTGCGCAGGGTCTCCAGGAAGGTGACGATCTCGGCGGCCACCGAGCGGTGCTGGAGGTCGTTCAGGACGTCGTGGTGGGCGTCGCGCACCACCGAGAGACGGGTGCGGCCCCAGGAGCCGGCCGTGCGGACGAGCGCGTCGCGGTCCGCGAGCGGGTCGGCGTCTCCGGTCAGGATCAGGGCGGGAACGGTGACCGCGCCCTCGTACGCGGCGGTGAGCAGGGCCTGGGGCACCGCGTCACCGAGCGCGCCGCGCCGTACCCCGTCGTCCTGGGTCAGGGCGCCCCGGTGGGCGGGGCAGGCGGTGCGGACGTCGAGCTCCTCGTCCCAGGTGCCGGCGGCGGTGCCGCGGCCCGGGAGGCCGGCGAGGACGACGGCGTCCGGCTGCCGGTCCGCGGGGAACGCGCCCCGGTCCAGGAGGGC